>NZ_JBHTVC010000063.1:24923-29038 GCF_042793275.1 Isoptericola sp. NPDC056578 | reverse complement strand
AGTTCGGGGCGGCCCACGCTTCTGCGGGCCGCCCCGAACTACCTCGGCGATCTTCGTGCTACCTCGGCGATCTAGGCAGGCTCGTCCGCGAGCTTGTAGCCCAGGCCGCGGACGGTGAGCAGGAGCTGCGGGGCGCCCGGGTCGGCCTCGATCTTGGACCGGATCCGCTTCACGTGAACGTCGAGCGTCTTCGTGTCGCCCACGTAGTCCGCGCCCCAGACGCGGTCGATGAGCTGCCCGCGGGTGAGCACCCGGCCGGCGTTGCGCAGCAGCAGCTCCAGCAGGTCGAACTCCTTGAGCGGCAGGGACACGGCGTCGCCGCCCACGGTGACCGTGTGCCGCTCCACGTCCATGCGCACCGGGCCGACCTCCAGCACCGGCTCCCCGTCGTCGTCGTGCCCGTTCGACGACGCCTCGGGGGCCGCCGGGCCGCGCCGGCGCATCACCGCGCGCATGCGGGCCAGCAGCTCGCGGAAGGAGTACGGCTTGGTGACGTAGTCGTCGGCGCCGAGCTCGAGCCCCACGACCTTGTCGATCTCCGAGTCCTTGGCCGTGAGCATGATGACGGGCACGTCGCCGCGCTGCCGCAGCTCCCGGCACACCTCCGTGCCGGACAGGCCGGGCAGCATGAGGTCGAGCAGCACCAGGTCGGCGCCGCCGTCGTCGTAGGCGGCCAGCGCGTCGACCCCGTTCGAGGCCTCCACGACCTCGAACCCCTCGCGGGTGAGCTGATATGTCAGGGGGTCCCGATAGGACTCCTCGTCCTCGACCACCAGGATGCGCGTCACGCACCTACCTCCTCGTCCGTCGTGCCATGGGTGTGCCGGTTGTGCTGATGGGCGTGCTGATGGGTGTGCTGATGGAGGTGCTGCTCGGTCGCCTGACCCGCCTGACCGGGGACGTCCTCGGGGGCGTCCCGCGGGATCTCCTGGGGCACGTCGGCCGCGGGGATGCGCAGGGTGAACGTCGAGCCCTTGCCGGGCTCGGACCAGATCTGCACGTCGCCGCCGTGGTCGGCCGCCACGTGCTTGACGATGCTCAGGCCCAGCCCGGTGCCGCCCGTGTCGCGCGAGCGCGCCGGGTCGACGCGGTAGAAGCGCTCGAACACGCGGTCCTGCTCGTCGGCGGCGATCCCCACGCCCTGGTCGACGACGTCGATCTCGACCAGGCCGCGGCGCACGCGCACCCCCACGCCCACGCGGGTGTTCTCCGGGGAGTAGGCGACGGCGTTGTCGAGCAGGTTGCGCACCGCGGTGACGAGCAGGTTGTGGTCGCCGAACACGAGGACGTCGGACGAGCCGCCGACCGTGATCGCGATGTTCTTCGCCTGCGCGGTGGTGCGGGCGCGGTCCACCGCCTCGGCGACGACGTCGCGCACCGGGATCGTCGTGACCTCCTGCAGCGCGCCCGCGACCTGCAGGCGGGACAGCTCGATGATCTCGTGCACCAGGGCGGACAGGCGCTGCGCCTCCGCCTGCATCCGCTCGGCGAAGCGGCGCACCGCGACGGGGTCGTCCGCGGCGTCCTGCACCGTCTCGGCCAGCAGGGCGAGCGCCCCGACCGGCGTCTTGAGCTCGTGCGAGACGTTGACGACGAAGTCGCGGCGGATGGCCTCGACCCGGCGGGCCTCGGTGCGGTCCTCGGCGAGGACGAGCAGCTTGTCGGGGCCGACCGGCGCGACGCGGACCTGCAGCAGCACCGTGCCCGACCCGATCGGGCCGCGCGGCAGCTCCAGCTCCTTCTCGCGGATCACGCCGTCGCGGCGCACCTCGCGCACCAGGTCGACGATCGCCGGGTGCTGCAGGGCGTCGTTGCGCACCACCCCCAGCGCGTACGCCGGCGGCGACGCCCGGACGACGTCGTCCTCCTCGTCCAGGACCACCGCCGCCGAGCGCAGCACCGCGAGCACGCGGACGAGCCCCTCGTCGAGCTCGGCGGGGGCTGCCTCGGGCGACCGGCGCTGGGCATGCTCGGAGAACCGGAAGGCGAGGGTCGCGACCACGCCCACCACGACTCCGATGATGCCCGCGACGACCGCGGTCACACCCTGGATGATTCCGTCCACGTGGCAAGCGTAGGTCGCGGTGCCCCGGGAATCCGTCGCGGAGCGGAACTGCTCAGCGAGCCGTCGCCCACTGTTCACCTTCGACCCGCCCGGAGTTCACCTGGGCGCCCCCGGCGCGTCCACGGGGCGTGTCAGGCTGGCCGCAGACCTTTTACCCCGAGAGGACAGCGATGCGAGAGATCTTCGAGGCCGAGCTGCGCCAGGTCGGTGACGACCTCATCGAGATGAGCCGGCTCGTCGAGTCGGCCATCCGGCGCGCGGGCGACGCCCTGCTGGAGGCCGACCACCAGCTCGCGCAGGAGGTGATCGCCTCCGACCACGCGATCGACCGGCTCGAGAGCGAGCTCGACGAGCGCTGCGTGCACCTGCTGGCGCAGCAGCAGCCCGTCGCGACCGACCTCCGGGTCGTCATCTCGGCGCTGCGCATCAGCGCCTCGCTCGAGCGCATGGGCGACCTCGCCCGGCACGTCGCCGAGATCGCCCGCGGACGGTACCCCGCCCAGGCCGTGCCCGAGCCCGCGCGCGAGACGTTCGTCAAGATGCACGGCGCGGCGGTGCACGTCGCCCAGCGCACGACGGCGCTGCTCGCCACGCGCGACGTCGCGCTCGCCGCCGAGGTGCAGCAGGACGACGACCTCCTCGACGCCCTGCACCAGGACACCTTCGCCGCGACGCTCGACCCCCAGTGGCCCGGCACCACGCAGCAGACGGTCGACGTCACGCTGCTGGGCCGCTACTACGAGCGGTTCGGCGACCACGGCGTCTCCGTCGCGCGTCGCATCACCTTCCTCGTCACCGGCAACTTCGACGACGAGCACGCGCGCGCCGACGCCTGAACCACCCGCGTGCCGCGAGGCAGTGCCGTTCCGGCCGGGGTACCGGACTACCTCGGCGGGATCGGTGCTACCTCGGCGAGGCCGCGGACCAGCGCGACGCGCCGTCGCGCATCCGTCAGGACGTCGACGGCGTCCACCCACTGCTCGACGGCGGCGGGCAGGCCGCGGACGGCGTCCCCGGCGGCGCCTCCCAACAGCTCGGGGACGCCGCGCAGGCCGCGGGACGGGCGGTCGAAGAACGCCTCCGTCGCGGGGCCGTCGAGGGCCGGCAGCCCGACCTCGCGCTGGCGCTCGTGCAGCGCGTCGCACGCGGCGCCCAGCGCGGCGTCGCGCTCCTGCCACGTCGTGGCCGCGAGCGCCCGGTCCAGGTGCGGGCCCGCCGTCTGCGCCGACGGCGTGCCCGCGAACGCGGTGCCGAGCCACTTGGGATAGGGCGGCCACCGCCGCTCCAGCAGCAGGCCGAGCCGCAGGAGCGAGCCCGCCAGCCGGGCCGCGAGCACCCTCGAGCCGGCGTCGTCCCCCCGCACCCCGGTGCGTCCGACGAACGGCAGCTCCTGGCCGATCCGCGCCCACTCGGCGGCGAGCACGTGCAGCCACACGTCGTCGGGGTACCAGGCGAGCCGCGCCCGGATCGCGGTCAGCTCTCCGGGACCGTCGTGGAAGACGGCACCGGCGGTCACCTCCAGCACGCTCTGCCCGGTGAGCGCCAGCCAGCCCGCGGCGTCGAGGTCGGTCGTCGGGTCGAGGCCGAGCCGCGACGCCGCGAACCCGCGCGGGGTGGCGACCTCGACACGATGGCGCACCACCGGGTCCCAGGTCGTGGCGAACCGCACCGGCAGGCCCGCGTGCTCGGCCGGCAGCGCGGCCTCCAGGTGGGCGTCGACGGCCGCGACGTCCTCGTCGTCCACGAGCAGCGTGAGCCGCAGCCCCCAGTCGTGGTCGCGCGACGTCTCGTCGTCGAGCCCGAGCACGTCGGACCCGCTGCCCAGCCGACCCGCGGCGTACCGCAGGCCGGGCCGCCACGCCACCAGCACGGGGCGGACGACGTCGTCGTGGAAGGCGCGGGCGAGGCCGGTGCCGGTGGTCGCGGTGGTCACCCGGCCATGCTGCCAGCGGGGACGGCGGCACCCCCGGGCCCTGTTCGGGGCCCCGGGGGGGGGGGGCCGGCGGGGGGCGGGACATGCGCGGGGTTGGGGCCCCCCCCCTGGGGGGCG
>NZ_JBHTVC010000063.1:0-24913 GCF_042793275.1 Isoptericola sp. NPDC056578 | reverse complement strand
GTCCGGGACCCGGGGGTTCGTCGTCAGCGGGCGAGCGTCACTTGCCCTGGTTCGCGACCGCCGCGATGGCGTCCTTCGCGGCCTCGGGGTCGAGGTACGTGCCGCCCGGGTTGGTCGGCTTCAGCGTCTCCTCGTCGAGCTCGTAGACCAGCGGGATGCCGGTGGGGATGTTGAGCCCGGCGATGGTCTGGTCGTCGACACCGTCGAGGTGCTTGACGATCGCGCGCAGCGAGTTGCCGTGCGCGGCGACGAGGACGGTCTTGCCCGCCTTGAGGTCCGGCACGATCTCGCCGTCCCAGTACGGCAGGGCCCGGTCGAGCACCTGCTTGAGGGCCTCCGCGCGCGGGATGGGCTCGCCGGCGTAGCGCACGTCCGAGTCCTGGGAGAACTCCGAGCCGAGCTCGATCTCGGGCGGCGGCACGTCGTAGGAGCGACGCCAGAGCATGAACTGCTCCTCGCCGTACTGGTCGCGCACCTGCTTCTTGTCCTTGCCCTGCAGGTCGCCGTAGTGGCGCTCGTTGAGGCGCCAGTTGCGCTTGACCGGGATCCAGTGGCGGTCGGCGGCGTCGAGGGCCAGGTTCGCCGTGTTGATGGCGCGGCGCAGCAGCGACGTGTGCACGACGTCGGGGGTGACGCCCGACTCCTTGAGCAGCTCGCCGCCGCGCGTCGCCTCCGCGGTGCCCTTCTCCGACAGCGGCACGTCCACCCAGCCGGTGAAGAGGTTCTTCGCGTTCCACTCGCTCTCGCCGTGGCGGAGCAGCACGAGGGTGTAGGTCATGGGGTCCATCCTGCCTGCTGGACGCCGGCGCCCGCACCGCGGGTCGGATCCCGGGACGCCGGCGTCCGCACCAGGCATGTCTCAGGAGTCGGCGCGCTCCAGCACGAAGACGGGGATCTGCCGGTCGGTCTTCGTCTGGTAGTCGGCGTAGTCGGGGTACGCGGCGACCGACCGCTCCCACCAGAGCTTCTTCTCGTCGCCGGTGACCTCGCGCGCGACGTACTCGTGCTTCTCCGGGCCGTCCTGCAGCTCGACCCGCGGGTTCGCCAGGACGTTGAAGTACCAGACCGGGTGCTTCGGGGCGCCGCCCAGCGACGCGACGACGGCGTACGCGCCCTCGTGCTCCACGCGCATCAGCGGCGCCTTGCGGAGCGCACCCGTCTTCGCGCCCACGGTCGTGAGGATGACGACGGGCATCCCGCGCATCGTCGTGCCCTTCGTGCCGCCCGAGCTCTCGTACTGCTCGACCTGGTTCGCGGCGCGCGCGGACGGGCTGGGGACGTACTCTCCGGTGATCGGCATGCCCCGTGCAATGCCGCGCCCGGGCGATCCATTCCCGGACCGCCCGGGGCGGGCTACCGGGCCGCCCGTGCCCCGTGCACCTTCGCCGCCTGGGCGTACACGTCGAGCATCGCCGCGGCGGCGCGGTCCCAGCTGAACCGCTCGCTGGCGCGGCGGGCGCCGGCGGCCAGGCGGGCGCGGCGCTCGTCGTCGGCGAGGAGGTCCCCGAGCTCGCGCGCCCAGGTCCACGGGCTGTGGTCGGGCACGAGGACGCCGGACGACCCGTCCACCACGACCGTCTGGAGCCCGCCCACCGCTGCCGCGACGACGGGGGTGCCCGCCGCCTGCGCCTCGGCGGCGACCAGGCCGAACGACTCGTTGTGCGACGGCACCGCGACGACGTCCGCCGCGCGCAGGTAGTCGACCAGCTCCTCGCGCGGCACCGGCGGCCGCACGTCGAGGTGGTCGGAGACGCCGACCTGGTGGGCCAGCGCCTCGAGCTCGCGCACCGCCGTCGCCCGCCCGCTCGCCCCGCCCAGCACGACGAGCGTCGGCACCCTCGATCCGCCGCCGTCGCACCACGCCTCGGCGCGCGTCGCGTCGTCGGAGCTGGCGTGGTCGGCCAGCACGCCGAGCGCGCGGACCAGCACGTCCGGGCCCTTGAGGAGCTGGACGCGGCCGGCGAACAGCACGATCTTCCGGTCGGTCGGCAGGCCGAGCCGCTCGCGCACCTCTCGTCGCACGTCGCAGGCGTCCTGGCCGGGGGCCGGATCCAGCGGGCGGAAGACCTCGAGGTCGACGCCGGGCGCCACGACGTGCACGCGGTCCGGGTCGGCGCGGTACTCCTGCTCGAGGTCGCGGGCCTCCTCGCGGGTCGAGGCGACGAGCCCGTCGGCGGCCTCGACCACCTGCTCCTCCCCCACGATCCGGCCCACGGGCTCCGGCGTGTCCCCGGGGGCGAGCGCCGCGTTCTTCACGCGCGCCATGGTGTGCATGGTGTGCACGAGCGGGACGTCCCAGCGCTCGGCCGCCAGCCAGCCCACCTGCCCCGACAGCCAGTAGTGGCTGTGCACGACGTCGTACCAGTGCGGCGGGCGGTGCGCCTCGGCGCGCAGGACGCCGGCGGTGAAGGCGCAGAGCTGGCCGGGCAGGTCGTTCTTGTCCAGCCCCTCGTACGGGCCGGCGGCCACGTGCACGACGCGGATGCCCGGCTCCACGTCGACCCAGCGCGGCTGCGCGGACGCCGTCGCGCGCGTGAAGATCTCGATCTCCGCCCCCCGGCGGGCCAGGGCGCGGGCCAGCTCCATGACGTAGACGTTCATGCCGCCCGCGTCACCGGTGCCGGGCTGGTCGAGGGGCGAGGTGTGCACCGACAGCATCGCCACCCGCGGCCCGGGCCGCGCGCCGTCGCCGGGGGTGGTCATCAGGACTCCAGCACGCAGGCGGGAGGCGTCGGGAGCGCGTGCCGCGCCACCACCTCGCCCGCGCCCGTCGCAGGGTCGACCCGGACCGTCGCGAGCTCGCTGCGGCCCTGCAGCGCGACGACGACCGTCTCGGCGGCCGACCCCGAGCCCTGCGGCGTGGACGACAGGACGGCGTGGTGGCGGGGCCAGGCCCCGTCGCCGAGCGGGACGTCGGCCAGGTGCTCCAGGACGGGCGTGCCGCCGTCCGTCCCCACCGCGAGGACGGCGAGCACGTCCGCGCCCCGGAGGCCGACGTGCAGGCGGGCGCCGTCGGCGCTCAGCGTGACGTGCGCGGGGAAGTCGCGGCCCTGCGCGGCGGCCGGGGAGACGGGGGTGGAGGTGGCGGGGGTCCATCCGTCGCCGTCGCGCACCAGCACGTGCGCGCGGGCGTCGAGCTCGCCGACGACGACGAGCGAGCCGTCCGGCAGCGGGACGAGGTGGCGCGGCCCGGTGCCGGGCGGCAGGACGGCGGCGACGTCGGCCGCGGCGACCGCGTCCGCGCCGGCGGCCGGGTACCGCCGCACGACGTCGGCGCCGAGGTCGCACACCAGGACGTCCGCCCCGGCCTCCGCCACGAAGTGCGCGTGCGGGCCGGCCTGCCGCTCGACGACGGGCCCGCTGCCCACGCCGGGGTGCGCGACGACGCCCTCGGCCGCGAGGTCGCCCGTCGCCGGGTCGACGTCCACCGAGGCGGCGACGCCGTCGCCGTAGTTGGCGACCCACACGGTGTCCCCGAGGGCGAGCACGTGGCACGGGTCGTCACCACCGGACGCGAGCGAGCCCGACGGCGCGAGCCGCGCGCCGTCGTCGCCGTCCTCCACGCGGAACGCCGTGACCGTGCCGGCCGGGGTCTCCCCCACCGCGTAGAGCGTGCGCCCGCTCGGGTGCAGCGCCAGGAACGAGGGCGACGTCGCGGCCACGGCCGGGACCGCCGACCGCACCGCGCCGTCCGTGTCCAGCGCGACCCGCCAGATGCTCTCCCCGCTGCCCGGGCCACCGCCCGGCTGCGGGTAGGTGCCGACCCAGAGCTGCGCCCGCGCGTCCCGTTCCGTCATGGCCTCAGCCTATGACCGCGCGCCCGCCGCCCCGGAACGCGGACGACCCCCGACCGGAGCCCGGTCGGGGGTCGTGCGTGTGCGGGGCGCGACCTTCAGTGCGCGTCCTCGTAGGCCGTGAGGACGGAGCTGGGGATGCGGCCGCGGTCGCTCACCTTGTGGCCGTTCTCGCGGGCCCACTCGCGGATCTTGGCGAGCTGCGCACGGTCGGTGCCGGTGCGACGGGCGGCGCTCCGCGTGCCGCCGCCCAGCCGCGTCGTGGTCTTGCGCCCGTGACCGATCCAGGTGGCGAACGCGTCCCGGAGCTCTGCCGCGTGCTTGGACGTGAGGTCGATCTCGTACGAGACCCCGTCGAGCGCGAAGGTGACGGTCTCGTCGGCGTCGCCCCCGTCGATATCGTCGATCAGGACGATCTGCTGCTTCTGAACCACGTGAATTCCCCTCGGTCACGATATGCGGTCAGAGTGAGAATGCCCCTCGCCTCACCGGATTGTCAATCCGAACGCGCCTCTTTGGAATCAAGAACCGAAATCAGCGCGATTCCGTTTCCGCGGCAGCAGCAGCGGCGGCCTCTTCGGCATCCATCCTCTCGAGCGCAATCCGCTCGTTCCGGTCCGCGTGCAGGATCTTGCGCATCGCGAGCCAGAACAGCAGGCCCACGCCGACCGACGGGGCGAGCCCGCTCATGATCGCGAGAAAAGTGTCCACGAGTCGACTTTCGTTCAGGCCGTCGGCTTGACGAGCGGGAAAAGGATGGTCTCGCGGATTCCGAGACCGGTGAGCGCCATGAGGAGCCGGTCGACGCCCATGCCCATGCCGCCCGACGGCGGCATCGCGTGCTCCATGGCGGTGAGGAAGTCCTCGTCGAGCGCCATCGCCTCGTCGTCGCCCGCGGCGGCGAGGCGCGCCTGGTCCTCGAAGCGCTGCCGCTGCACGACCGGGTCCACGAGCTCGGAGTACCCCGTGGCCAGCTCGAAGCCGCGCACGTACAGGTCCCACTTCTCGACGACGCCGGGGATCGTGCGGTGCGCGCGCACCAGCGGCGACGTCTCGACCGGGAAGTCCCGCACGAACGTCGGCGCGTAGAGGTCGTCGCCCACGTGGTGCTCCCACAGCTCCTCGACGAGCTTGCCGTGGTTCGTCTTCTTCGGGTCCACCGAGATCTCGGCCTTCTCGGCGAGAGCCAGGAGATGGTCGACGGTCGTCCCGGGCGTGATCTCCTCGCCGATCGCCTCCGAGAGGGATCCGTACATCGTGATCTGCGCCCATTCGCCGCCGAGGTCGTACTCCTCGCCGTCCGGAAGGGTCACCGTCGTGGTGCCGAGAACGTCGAGAGCTGCCTTCTGCACGAGATCCTGGGTGAGTGCGCCGATCGTGTTGTAGTCGCCGTACGCCTCGTATGCCTCGAGCATCGCGAACTCCGGCGAGTGCGTCGAGTCCGCGCCCTCGTTACGGAAGTTACGGTTGATCTCGAAAACCTTCTCGATACCGCCGACGACCGCGCGCTTGAGGAAGAGCTCCGGCGCGATGCGCAGGAAGAGGTCGATGTCGTACGCGTTCATGTGCGTGCGGTACGGGCGGGCCGACGCGCCGGACGCGATGGTCTGCAGCATCGGCGTCTCGATCTCGAGGAACCCGCGGTCGTGGAAGTTGTCACGCATCGAGCGGACGACGCCGGCACGGGTGCGGACCATCTCGCGGGCCGCCGGCCGCGCGATGAGGTCGACGTACCGCTGCCGGACCCGCGCCTCCTCCGACAGGTCCTTGTGCAGCACCGGCAGCGGCCGCAGGGCCTTGGCCGCCAGCGCCCAGGTGTCGGCGAACACGCTCAGCTCGCCGCGCCGGGAGGAGCCCACCCGGCCGTGCACGAACAGGTGGTCGCCCAGGTCGACGTCGGTCTTGAACGACGCCAGCGACTCCTCGCCGACCTCCTTGAGGCTGAGCATCGCCTGCAGGCGACGCCCCTCGCCGTCCTGCAGCGTGACGAAGCACAGCTTGCCCGTGTTGCGCAGGAACACGACGCGGCCGGCCACCCCCACGACGTGGTCGGTCTCCTGGCCCGCCTCCAGGTGCTCGTATCCGGCCCGCACCTCGGCGATCGAGTGGGTGACCGGCAGGCTCACCGGGTAGGGCTCCACGCCCTGCTCCAGCAGCCGGTCGCGCTTCTCCCGGCGCACGCGCATCTGCTCCGGGAGGTCGTCGGCGGGCACGGCGGGGTCAGGGTTCTGCGCGGAGGTCACCCGTCGATTCTACGGGCGACGCGCGTCACACCCGCCCGGCGGGGTCGGACGGGGTCAGGACGCCCCGGGCCGAGATCATGCGCGCAGGTCGAGCGCCAGGTCGAGGATCGGCGCGGAGTGCGTGAGCGCGCCGACGGACAGGTAGTCCACACCGGTGCCGGCGACCTCGCGGGCGCGGTCGAGGGTGAGGTTGCCGGTGGCCTCGAGCTCGACGTGCTCGGGCGCCCCGTCGCGGCCCTGCCGCTCGCGCACCGCGACGACGGTCGCGGCGAGGACCGGCGTGGGCATGTTGTCGAGCAGCAGGAAGTCCGCGCCGGCGTCGAGCGCCTCCATCGCCTGGTCCGTGGTGTCGGCCTCGACCTGGACCAGCACGTCGGGGAAGGTGCGGCGGACGGCGTCGATCGCGCCGCGCACCGATCCCGCCGCGACGACGTGGTTGTCCTTGACCATCGCGACGTCGTGCAGGCCCATGCGCTTGTTCGTGCCGCCGCCCGCACGCACGGCGTACTTCTCCAGGGCGCGCAGGCCCGGCGTCGTCTTGCGGGTGTCGAGCACCTGGGCGCCGGTGCCGGCGAGCTCGCGCGACCAGGCCGCCGTGGCCGTCGCGACGCCCGACGCGCGGGACGCGAGGTTGAGCAGCGTCCGCTCCGCGACGAGCAGCACCTGCACGGGGCCCGCGAGCGACGCGAGCACCTGCCCCGGCGCGACGGCGTCGCCGTCCTGCGCGTGGAACGTCACGGCGGGGGCCGGGAGACCGAGGCGGCCGGCGACCTGCCGCAGCACCTCCCCCACGACGACGAGCCCCGCGACCGTGCCCGCCGACCGGGCGACGAGGTCCGCGGTGCCCGTGGCCGACGTCGGCACCGTGGCCTGCGTCGTCACGTCGCGGCCCGGCGCGGCGCCGAGGTCCTCGTCCAGCGCGGCCCCGACGACACGGGCGACCCACGCGGCGTCCAGCCCCGGCTCGACGGCGGACGGCTGGTCGTGCACGGGCAGGTCAGGCTGGTTCAGGTCGGGGCGCACGTCGGTCACGCTGCGCAACGCTACCGCCCGCGAGGTCGCGCCCCACCCGCTGAGGTAGTTCGCGAACTACCTCAGCGGAACCCGAACTACCTCGGCAGGTTCCGGACTACCTCGCGGAGAAGGGGGCTACCTCGGCAGGTTCCGGACTACCTCGCGGAGGGTGCCGGCCTCGTCGAGGGCGAGCGTGACGCGCCGCCGCCAGGCCGGGTCGGGCGCGGGGAAGTCGGTCCGGAAGTGGCCGCCGCGCGACTCCTCGCGCACCCGGGCGGCGTGCACCAGCGCGCTGGCGACCTGGTGCACGGTGGTGGTCTCCCACTCGGCGACCTGCGGGTCGGCGACGACGTCGGCGGCCCGGTGGGCGTCGGTCCGGACCGCGGCCAGCACCTGTGCCGCGCGCTCCAGCGACTCCGCCGACCGCACCGGCCCGGCGCCGTCCGACGTCGCGCGCTGCACGCGCGAGCGGGCCGCCGCCGCGACGAGCGCCGCCCCGCCGGGGCGTTCCTCCGGCTCGGGGGCCCGACGCGGTCCGCCGTCCTCGACCTGCCGCACGACGTCGCGCGCGGCGCGGTGCGCGAAGACCAGGCCCTCGAGCAGCGAGTTGGACGCGAGCCGGTTGGCACCGTGCACGCCCGTGCACGCCACCTCCCCGACCGCGTACAGGCCGGGCACCGAGGTGCGGCCGCGCGGGTCGGTCACGACGCCGCCCGAGTGGTAGTGCTGCGCGGGCGCCACCGGCACGGGCTCCTCGGTCCAGTCGATGCCCTGGTCCAGCAGGCGGGCCGTGATGGTCGGGAACCGGCGGCGCAGGAAGTCCGCCCCGAGGTGGCGGGCATCCAGCAGCACGTGGTCGGCGTTCGTCGCGGCCATCCGCCGCACGATGGCGTGCGCGACGACGTCCCGCGGCGCCAGCTCGGCCAGCTCGTGCTCGGCGGGCATGAAGCGTGACCCGTCGACGTCGAGCAGCAGCGCGCCCTCGCCGCGCACCGCCTCGCTGATGAGCGGCAGCTGCCCCTTGGCCCCCATGCCCTGCCACAGGACCGTCGGGTGGAACTGGACGAACTCCAGGTCGCCCACGGCGGCGCCCGCGCGCAGCGCCGCGGCGATGCCGTCCCCGGTCGCGCCGGGCGGGTTGGTCGACGAGCGGAACACCTGCCCGATGCCGCCCGTCGCGAGCACCACCACGGGCGCGAGCGCGGCCCCCACGCCGTCGCGGCTGCCGGCGCCGCGCACGTGCAGCGTGACCCCGGCGACGGACCGGCGCCCGTCCGGCCCCGGTGCGCCGGTGAGGACGTCGAGCACGAGCGCGTTCTCGAGCACCTCGATGCCCGGGTCGTCGCGCACCGCCTCGATCTGCGCGATCAGCGCGCGGGAGATCTCGGCGCCCGTCGCGTCGCCGCCGGCGTGCGCGATGCGGTCGGCGCGGTGCCCGCCCTCGCGGGTGAGGGCGATGCCGCCGTCCGGGCCGACGTCGAACGACGTGCCGCGCCCGACGAGCTCGCGCACCCGGTCCGGCCCCTCCGTGACGAGCACCCGCACGGCGTCCGGGTCGCTCAGGCCGCCCCCGGCGGCGAGCGTGTCCGTGAGGTGGGCGTCGGGGGTGTCGTCCGGGTGCAGCGCCGCGGCGATGCCGCCCTGCGCCCACACCGTGGAGCCGGACGACAGCGCGCCCTTGGTCACCAGCAGCACCCGCGGCACGCGCGAGCGCAGCTCCAGCGCTGCGGTCAGGCCGGCGATGCCGGTGCCGACGACGATCGCGTCGGCGGACGTCGTCCAGCCGGGGGCGGGGGCGGCGAGGGCGCGGGCGAGCCGCGGCCCGTTCACCGGGCGAGCGCCCTGGTCGGGATCCCGGCCGTGGCCCCGGCCCTCACCGGACGGCCGCGAACGGCACGCCGCTGGACTCCAGGCCGAAGCCGTCGGGCACCTGGCCCGGGTCGTCGTCGAGCTCGACGATCCGGTTCTCCGGGTCGACGAAGACGACCGCCGGCGAGTACCTGCGCGCGTCGGCGTCGGACAGCATCCCGTAGGCGATGACGATGACGGTGTCCCCGGGGTGCACCAGGTGCGCGGCCGCGCCGTTGATGCTCACCTGGCGTCCGCCGCGCTCGCCCGGGATGACGTAGGTCGTGAGGCGGGCGCCGTTGGTGACGTCCACCACGTCGACCTGCTGGCCCGGGTAGAGGTCGGCCGCGTCGAGGAGGTCGGCGTCGATGGTGATCGAGCCGACGTAGTGCAGGTCCGCCTGCGTCACCGTGGCGCGATGGATCTTGCCGATCATCATCGGCCGCTGCAGGGAGGCGGGGCGGTTCGCGTGCTCAGTCACTGGCGTTCTCCTGGGGGTCCTCACCGGTAGCAGGGCCGCTGGCAGGGCTGCCGGCGAGGTCCACGGCCTGGTTGTCGATCAGTCGGGTGGCGCCCGTACGCGCCGCCACGAGGAGGAGGGCGGGGCCGCGGAAGTCCGCGGGCACCGGGTCCACGGTAGTCGGGTCGACGAGTGCGAGGTAATCCACCTCAACGCCCGCCGACCCGTCCAGGATTCCCAAGGCCGCCTCGACGACCGCCTCCGGCCCGTCGCCGGCCGCGTCCGCGCCCGCCCGCAGCGCGCGCGACAGGGCCAGCGCCGAGGCGCGCTCGTCGTCCGACAGGTAGGCGTTGCGCGACGACAGCGCGAGCCCGTCGGCGTCGCGCACGATCGGCACGCCGAGCACCTCGACGTCCACGTCCAGGTCGCGCACCATGCGGCGCACGGCCAGCAGCTGCTGGGCGTCCTTCTCCCCGAACAGGGCGACGTCGGGGCGCGTCAGGTGCATGAGCTTGAGCACCACGGTGAGCACGCCGTCGAGGTGGCCGGGGCGCGACTCGCCCTCCAGCACCTCGCCGATCCGGCCCGCCGACACCCGCACGATCGGGTCGCCGTCGGGGTAGACGACGTCGGGGGTGGGCGCGAAGACGACGTCCGCGCCGACGCTCGCCAGCTTCGCGACGTCCCCGTCCAGGTCGCGCGGGTAGCGGTCGAGGTCCTCCCCCGCCCCGAACTGGAGCGGGTTGACGAAGATCGTCACGATCACCTGGCCGGTGGGGCCGGCGGCCTCGCGGGCCTCGCGCACCAGCTGGAGGTGTCCCTCGTGCAGCGCCCCCATCGTCATGACGACGGCGCGGCGGTCCGTCGGTTCCGGCCCGGACAGCGTCCACGCCCCGAGCGTGTCGTGCAGGTCCGCCCGGGAGCTCACGACGGAGGGCGTGTGCGGGGTGGTGGTCATCGGGGCTCCTGCGGGTCGTCGGGATGGGACGCGGGCGGCGGCGCGAGGGCGTCGAGCAGCTCACGGGCCGCACGGTCGTCGATGCGGTGGGCCGCGAGCGCGCGGCTCGTCGCACCGCGCGACAGCTCGGTGTACGACGCCGGCACGTCGGTGGCGCCGGTCCCGGCCGCCAGCGCCCGCAGGGCGTCGAGGTGCGTGCGCACCGTGCCGACGTCGCCGCGCGACACCGGACCGGTGAGGGCCGTGATCGCCCCCGGGCCGTCGGACAGGTCCGCGGCGCGCGTCGCGCCGTCGAGCGCGGCGGACAGGAGCGGCGCGAGCGCCCGGCCCGGCTGCTCGACGCCGGCCGCCGCGAGCGCCTGGGCGGCCTGCGCCACCAGCACCACGAGGTGGTTCGCGCCGTGCGCGAGGGCCGCGTGGTAGAGCCCGCGGGCCTCCTCCGCGACGATCACCGGCTCACCGCCGACCTCGACGACGAGCGCCTGCCCGATGGGTTGCACCGCCGCGGGCGCCGTGACGGCGAACGTGCAGCCCTCCAGCCGGTGCAGGTCGAGCGAGGTGCCCGTGAACGTCATCGCCGGGTGCAGCGCCACCGGGATGGCGCCGGCCTTCCGCGCCGGGTCGAGCACGGCCACGCCGTACCGGCCCGACGTGTGGACGACGAGCTGCCCGGGCTGCCACGCACCGAGCGCCGCCAGACCGCTCACGACCTCCGCGAGCGCGTCGTCGGGCACCGCGAGCAGCACCATCTCGGCGCGCTCCACGACGTCGGTCACCTCGAGGTGCGGCACGCCCGGCAGGAGCGTCGCGATCCGTTCCCGCGACTCCTCGCTGACGCCGCTCGCGCCGACCACCGTGTGGCCCGCCGCGCGCAGCGCGCTGCCCAGCACGGCGCCCACCCGGCCGGCACCGACGACGCCGACGCCGAGGCGGCCGGGCCGCGCGGACGGCGGTGACGGTGGTGCGGAGTCCGGGCGGTCGTCGTCGGGCGCGCTCACCCTTGTCCCTCCGTCTGCCCCTCCGTCTGCCCCTGCATCTGCCCCTCCATCCAGCGCTCCGGCCCCGCGTGGGCGCGGGCGGCACGGGCGCGGGACGACTGCTCGCCGAGCAGCCGCGCCGCCTCGTCCTCGGCGAGGTGGTGGACGGCCGGGCTGATCGGGCCGGGCGTCGAGTGCAGCACGAACGACGCGAGACCGCGCCGCCGCTGCCAGGGTCCCTGCTCGATGCCGAGGGACTGGGTGCGCTCGTGCGGCACGACCTCGAGCGAGCGCACGAAGCGGCCCCCGCGCGCCAGCAGGGCGCGCCCCGTGACGGCGTAGCCGTTGCGGCGCCAGCTCCACGGGTCGAGCAGGCGGGCGCTCCGGGGGCTGGTGACGAACCAGCGGTCCGTGCGGGCGTCGCCGGTGAGGGCCTCGTCGAGCAGCGCCAGCGTGTCGTCGGGGTTCTCGACCTCGAGGTCGGGAAGCACGAGCCAGAGCGCCGTGAGCGCCTCCTCGCGGGGACCGACCGGCAGCAGCACGTGCTGCTGCTCGCCCTGCTGCTGCCCCTCGCCGCCGCCGTAGCCGGCCACGTTGACCTTGACGCGCCACCAGTCCGGCCCGCGCCACAGCGGGCCCTGCGTGAGCGACACCGCCTGCACGCGGCCCGGCGGGATCGTCTGCGCACGCGTCTCCAGCAGGCCGTGGCGCAGCCGGATGCCGTCCGGCGACAGCGCGGCCCGGAAGCCGAACTCGCCCGCGAACCGCTGGAAGATGTAGCCGCCGACGCCGAGGATCGCGGGCAGCGCGGAGAACAGGATGCTCACCTCGCGGGTGACGGCGACCGCCACCCCGACGCCGATCAGCACCAGGACGCCGATCCACACGCCCGGCATCCGCAGCAGCGACAGCAGCAGGCGCGTGGCCGGGACCTCGTACACCTGGCGCTCCGGCGCCTCGGGGGCGACGTCGTCCGGCCCGCCGCCCGACGGGTGGCCCGCCCCGGTGGGCCCGGCCTCGGCCAGGTCCGCGGGCGCCGCCGGGTCGCCGGACGCCGGGCCCGCCCCGGAGGGCTGCGCGCCCGGCACGTCGTCGCGGCGGGCGGCCTTCACCCCCGCCGCACGGGCGAGCAGGTCCGCGCGCAGACGCTGCGCGTCCGCCTCCTTGAGGAAGCCGATGGCCACGCCCGAGTCGGAGCCGCCCGCCACCTCCAGCCGCAGCTCCGCCAGCCCGAACAGCCGCGCGAGCAGCGGCTGGCGCACGTCGATCGCCTGGAGCCGGTCGAGGCGGGCGTGCCGCTGCTGGCGGAACAGGATGCCCTTGCGCAGCCGCACGGCGTCGTCGTCCACCGCGTACGCCGTCATGCGCCACGCCAGCGCCGCGTAGCCGAAGATGATCGCGACGAGCAGCACCAGCCCGAGGATCAGCGCCCACCAGAGGCTGCGGATCGAGTCGACCGCCTCGATCGCGTTCGAGACGTCGTCGAGCACCTGCTGGCCGCCGATGACGAGGATCGCCACCACCGCCGCCCAGCCCCGCACGAACGGCGTGACCGGGTGCACGCGGCGCCACTCCTGCTCCTGCCGGGCCGGCTCGGCGGTCGGCGCGCGGGTCGGCTCGCTCACAGGCCCGCCAGCCTGGCCTCGCCCCGCGCGGTGAGGCGGTCGCGCAGGCGCTCCGCCTCGTCGGGCACGAGGCCGGGGATGTCCGCGTCGGTGCTGGCCGACGCGGTGTGCAGCTGCACCTTCGCGATGCCGAGCTTGCGGTCCAGCGGGCCCGCCTCCACGTCCACGTACTGCATGCGCCCGTAGGGCACGACGACGAGGGTGCGGAACATGATGCCCTTGCGGATCAGCAGGTCGTCGTCGCGCTCCGCGTACCCGATCGCGCGGACCTGGCGCGGCACGAGCAGCACGGCCCACACCAGCAGCGCGGCCGGCACCCCGGCGAGCAGCCAGAACCACGGCGAGACGAGCAGGGCGAGCACCGCGCCCGCGACGATCGGCACGGCGAGGGTCACGGACGTCGAGATCAGGCGCGCCGGGACGAGCCGTGGCGACACGCGCTGCCACGTGACGCCCGCCGGGTCGAAGGGACCGGTCTGCCGCGTGGTCGACGGGTCCGCGCCCGCGGGGATGCTGGTCATGGGGTCCATCCTTCCATCCGCGCCACGGCCGGCCACATCGTCCGACCGGCCCTACCGCGCCGTCCCGGGTCCGACCTCCGGACGAGGCCCGGCCGTCACGGACGCCGACGGCGGGAGTCGGTCACGACGGCAGAGGGTCCGCGTGCTCCTCGGCGTCCCCGCCGTCGGAGTCGTCGGACGGCGGCAGCTGGCAGAACTTCTCCACGACCAGCCCCACCACGCACAGCACCACCGCGCACGCCGCGGCGATGCCGGCGGCGACAGCCTGGTCGCGGCGCGCCTCGATCTGCAGCTGCCCCAGCACGACGAGCACGCTCGCGACGTACCGCCCGGCGAGCAGCGCGCCGGTCAGCGCCCCCGCCTTGGCCAGCACGAACGTGCGGGCCGCGCGCAGCGGGTCGAGGTCCGGGCGGTCGCCCTTCTGGTACGCCCGCACCGCCCAGCCCATCCAGAAGATGACGCCCGCCAGCGCGAGCATCGCGACGTCTTCCACCCACGCGACCGTGGGCAGGTAGACGCCGCGCGACTCGAGCAGCCGGAGCAGCCCTGCGCCGCCGACCGCCACTGCGGCGGCGACGGCGGCGAGGAGGCGGACGGAGGTGCGGCGCATCTCAGCGGCCGTCCTCCCCGAACCGCTCCTGCGGGCCGTCGTGACCGGGCCGCTGGCCGGGGTACGCCTCCGGCAGCGGTGCGAACGGGTCCGGGAAGGCGGGCAGGTCGGTGGCGGGCGCGGGGGCCGGGGGCACCGGCTCGTGCCGCGGGACCGGCGGGGCGAACGACGACGCGGCGGGCGGCGCCGTCGGCCCGGACGGCCGCGCCGACGGGTCGGCGGGCGCAGGGAACGGGCTCGCCGGGGCCGGGGGCACCGGGGCGTGCGGAGGCTCCGGGGCGTCGTCGCGGGGCCCCGCCGGGGCCGGCGCGGGCGACCCGACGGGCGCGAAGGGGCGCGGCACGATCGGCTGGTCGGGGTCGGGCCCGAACGGGTCGGGCACGACGGCGCGCGCGTCCGGCGCGGGCGGGTCCTCGCGGCGGGGCTCCGGCGCGACCGGCGGCTCGACGACCGGGGGCTCGACGACGGGCGGCTCGGCCGCCGGGGGCACCGGCTGGTACGGCTCCGGGGCGTACTGCTCCGGCGCGTACGCCTCCGGCGCATACGCCTCCGGCGCGTACGTCTCCGGGGTGTACTGCTCCGGCGCGTACTGCTCCACGACCGGGCTGCCGCCCGACGACGGCTCGACGGGCTGCGCGGGCGCGGCGTGCGGCGGCTCGGGCGCGTACGTCTCCGGGGTGTAGGCCTCCGGGGTGTAGGCCTCCGGCGTGTACGCCTCACCGGCGTAGGCCTCCGGCGCGTACGACGTCGGGGCGTCGTCGGCGGGCTGGTCAGCGGGCTGGTTGACGGGCTGGTCGACGGGCTGGTCGACGGGCTGGTCGACAGGCACCGCCGGTGCGGACTGCGGCACCGGGGTGGACGGCACCGCGTCGGCGGCGACCGCCGAGACCTGGCCCGTGCTCTGGGTCGGCCCGGTCAGCCAGTCAAGCGCGAGCCAGCGGATGCCGGCCCGGTCGGGGGCGGTCACCGCGAGCTGGCCGACGGGGCCGCCGCCGGGCCCGCCGAGCAGCGCGTCCGGCGCGACCTCGGCCCACGGCACGAGCACGAAGGCCCGCTCCTTCGCGCGCGGGTGCGGCAGCTCGAGGTCGGGGGCGGTCACGACGAGCGAGCCGTACTGCACGATGTCGACATCGAGGGTGCGCGGCCCCCAGCGCTCCTCGCGGACGCGACCGTGCTGGGCCTCCACCTGCTGCGTGCTGCGCAGCAGGTCGCGCGGCGAGAGCGTGGTGCGCACGACGAGCACCGCGTTGAGGTAGTCCGGCTGCTCCGGCCCACCCACGGCGGCGGTGCGGGCGAGCGGCGAGACCTCCATGACCTGCACGCCGGGCAGGCGGTCCACGTCCGTCACGGCCTGGCGCAGCGTGACCTGCGCGTCCCCGAGGTTCGCCCCGAGCGCCAGCACGGCGTCGACCGGCTCGGCAGGGGTGGCGTCCAGCGGGTCCGCCGGCGGCGGCGCGGGCGCCTCGGCGGGTGCAGCGGGCTCGACCGGCAGCGCCGCGGCGACGGGGGCCGGCGGGACGGGCGCGTGCACCTCGGCGGGCTCGACCGGCGGCGCCGCAGCGACGGGCGGGACGGGCGCGCCGGCCGGCTCGGCCTCCAGGCCGGCGTCGACCACGGGCGGCCGCGCGCGGTCGCGGCGCACGACGATCGCGACGTCGTCGAACGGGACCGGGATCGGCGCCTGCGGCTTGTGCACGCGCACGTCGACGGCCTGCACGGCCTCGTGGTTCAGCACCACGGCGGCGATCCGCTCGGCGACGGTCTCCACGAGGTCGGCCGGGGAGCCCGCGAGGACGTCGTGCACGTCCTGGGCGACGTCCGCGTAGCTCACGGTCCGCCCGAGGTCGTCCGACGACGCGGCGGCGCGGGTGTCCAGGTGCAGCACGACGTCGGCGCTGAAGACCTGGCCGTCGGCGCGCTCGTGCGCGAGCACCCCGTGGTGCCCCGTCGCCGTGACGCCGGCGAGGCGGATCTGGTCGAGCGGCTGTCCGTCCGGTCCCGGTACGGCTGCGGCGAACGTCACGAGGTGCCCTCCTCATCAGCGGCGGTTCCTGCTCCGCCCACGGCGTGGGTGGGGTGTGCCGGTGCGGTCATCCCGGCATCTTTCACGTCGCGGGATGCCGACGTCCAGGCGTCCGCGACCCGGACGGCGTCGGCGCTGGCGCGCACGGCGTGCACGCGCACCGCCCACGCGCCGGCGGCGGCGGACAGCGCGGAGATCGCGGCGGTGGCGTCGTCGCGCTCGAGCGGCGGCGCGGGCTCGTCGTCGGGCAGGCCGCGCGTGCCCTCGAGCAGATGCCCCAGGAAGCGCTTGCGCGACGCGCCCACGAGCACCGGCCGGCCGAGGGAGCTCAGGGCGTCCAGGTGCGCGAGGATCGGCCAGTTCAGCACCCCGGCCTTCGAGAAACCGAGGCCCGGGTCGAGCACGAGCTGCTCCGGGTCCACGCCCACCGCGACCAGCCCGTCCATGCGGGCGGCGAGCTCGTCGCGCACCTCCGCGACGACGTCGTCGTACACCTCGAGGCTGTCCATGACGTCCGCGTGGCCGCGCCAGTGCATCGCGACGTACGCCACGCCCGTCTCCGCCACGACGTGCCCCATGCGCGGGTCCGCGTAGCTGCCCGAGACGTCGTTGACGATCCGGGCGCCCGCCGCGACCGCCGCCTCGGCCACGGACGCCCGCGTCGTGTCCACCGAGACGACGGCGCCCTGCGCCGCGAGCCGCTCGATGACGGGGACCACGCGGCGCAGCTCCTCCGCCTCGTCCACCCGGGCGGAGCCCGGCCGGGTGGACTCGCCGCCCACGTCCAGGATCTCCGCGCCCTCCGCCAGCAGGTCGAGGCCGTGCTGCACGCCGGCGTCGGCGTCGAACCACCGGCCACCGTCGGAGAACGAGTCGGGCGTGATGTTCACGACGCCCATGACCAGGCACCGGCCCACGCCGGACAGCTCCGGCAGCCCGGCGACCACCGCGTCGCGCGGGTGCGCCGTCATGCCCGGGTCACCGTCCCGTGATGAGGCTCATGGCCTCGGCCCGCGTGGTCGCGTTCTGCATGATGCCGCGCACCGCCGACGTGACGGTCCGCGAGCCCGGCTTGCGCACCCCCCGCATCGACATGCACAGGTGCTCGCACTCCACCACCACGAGCACGCCGCGCGGCTCGAGGATGCGCACCATCGCGTCCGCGACCTGCGTCGTCAGCCGCTCCTGCACCTGCGGGCGCCGGGCGAACACCTCGACGAGCCGCGCCAGCTTCGACAGGCCCGTGATCCGACCGTCCGTGTTCGGGATGTATCCGACGTGCGCGACGCCGTGGAAGGGCACCAGGTGGTGCTCGCAGGTCGAGTACACCTCGATGTCGCGCACCAGCACCATCTCCTCGTGCCCGAGGTCGAAGGTGGTGGTCAGCACGTCCTCGGGCTCCTGGCGCAGCCCCGCGAAGATCTCGCGGTAGGCGCGGGCCACGCGGGCCGGCGTGTCCCTGAGGCCCTCGCGGTCCGGGTCCTCGCCGACCGCGAGCAGCAGCTCGCGGACGGCGGCCTCGGCACGGTCGGAGTCGTACGGCGGCACGTCGACGGCAGCCCGCATGCCCAGGTCCGTCACCGGGTCGGTCACCGGTTGTCCCCCGCCGCCGGCGGCTCGCTGTCGGTGCCGACGCCCGGGCCGGCCTCCTGCAGGTCGCTCTCGTTGCCCACGATGGCGGCCTCGTCCTGCGGCACGACCTGCCCGTTGCCGTTGGACGTGGCGCGCTCGGCGTCCGTCATGATCGGGCCGCGCGTGTGCACGGTGCGCTGCTCGCTGGACAGCCACACGTCGCGCGGCTCGCGCTTGACGACGGGGGCGAAGACCTCGGCGAGCTCCGCCTGGTTGAGCGTCTCCTTCTCCAGGAGGCGCAGCACGAGGTCGTCGAGCACGTCGCGGTACTGGGTGAGCACCTGCCACGCCTCGTCGTGCGCGGCCTCCACGAGCTTGCGCACCTCGTGGTCCACCGTGCCGGCGACGGCCTCGGAGTAGTCGCGCTGGTGTCCCATGTCACGGCCCAGGAACGGTTCCCCGGACCCGCTGCCGAGCTTGATGGCGCCGACCTTCTCGCTCATGCCGTACTCGGTGACCATCTTGCGCGCGGTCGCCGTCGCCTTCTCGATGTCGTTGCTCGCGCCCGTGGTCGGGTCGTGGAAGACGATCTCCTCGGCCACGCGGCCGCCCATCGCGTACGCGAGCTGGTCGAGCAGCTCGTTGCGGGTGGTGGAGTACTTGTCCTCCATCGGCATCACCATCGTGTAGCCGAGGGCCCGGCCGCGCGGCAGGATCGTCACCTTGGTGACGGGGTCCGTGTACCGCATCGCCGCCGCGACCAGGGCGTGACCGCCCTCGTGGTACGCGGTGATCTTCTGCTCCTTGACCTTCATCACGCGGGTGCGCTTCTGCGGGCCGGCGATGACGCGGTCGATCGCCTCGTCCAGCGCGCGGTCGTCGATGAGCTGCGCGCCGCTGCGGGCGGTGAGCAGCGCGGCCTCGTTGAGGACGTTCGCCAGGTCCGCACCCGTGAAGCCGGGCGTGCGGCGCGCGACGACGGCCAGGTCGATGCTCTCGACCATCGGCTTGCCCTGGGCGTGCACCTTGAGGATGTGCTCGCGGCCCTTGAGGTCCGGGGCCTCGACGGCCACCTGGCGGTCGAAGCGGCCCGGGCGCAGCAGGGCCGGGTCGAGGATGTCGGGCCGGTTGGTGGCGGCGATGAGGATGACGTTCGTCTTGACGTCGAAGCCGTCCATCTCGACGAGCATCTGGTTCAGGGTCTGCTCGCGCTCGTCGTGCCCGCCGCCCATGCCGGCGCCACGGTGGCGGCCGACCGCGTCGATCTCGTCGACGAAGATGATCGCGGGCGAGTTGTTCTTCGCCTGCTCGAACAGGTCGCGCACGCGGGAGGCGCCGACGCCGACGAACATCTCGACGAAGTCCGAGCCGGAGATCGAGTAGAACGGCACCCCCGCCTCGCCGGCGACGGCGCGCGCGAGGAGGGTCTTGCCGGTTCCCGGCGGGCCGTACAGCAGCACGCCCTTGGGGATCTTGGCGCCCACGGCCTGGAACTTCGCCGGGTCCTCGAGGAACTCCTTGATCTCGTGGAGCTCCTCGACGGCCTCGTCCACGCCCGCGACGTCGGCGAACGTCACCTGCGGCATGTCCTTGCTGATGAGCTTGGCCTTGGACTTGCCGAAGCCCATGACGCCGTTGCGCCCGCCGCCCTGCGCCCTCGACAGGATGAACCAGAACACGAGGCCGATGAGCAGGAACGGGATGAGGAACCCGAGGATCGAGCTCCAGAAGCTGGGCTGCGGGTTCTCGGAGTCGAAGCCCTTCGGCGGGTCCGCCTTCTCGACGGCCGTCGCGACGGTGTCGCCCTGTGGCTCGACGTAGAAGAACTCGACCTTCGTGCCGTGGTCCTGCTCGCTCTCGGTGCCGGCGCCGGTGACGTACTTCTCGCTCAGGTCCAGCTCGACGCGCTGCTCCCCGTCCACGACGAGGGCATGGTCGACCGTGTCGCCGGCGAGCAGCTCGAGCCCCTGGGAGGTCTCGATCCGCGACACCCGCTCGGTGTTGAACGCGCTGAAGGCCAGCGAGACGAGCAGCAGGCCGACCACGATCCAGATGATCGGGCCGCTCAGGATCTTCTTGATGTTCATCGGCGACGGGGACGGCTCCCCGCTTCCCTTCCGTCGGGCAACGTGTGGTTCACGACGCTACACGCCGAGTGTGGACGAACCGTGGGTGTTCGCCCAGGGCGCGACGGCGTCTCGTCGGCGGGGAGAGTCAGCTGTAGACGTGCGGCGCGAGCGTGCCGACGAACGGCAGGTTGCGGTACTTCTCGGCGTAGTCGAGGCCGTAGCCGACGACGAACTCGTTCGGGATGTCGAAACCGACGTAGCGCACGTCGACGTCCACCTTCGCGGCGTCGGGCTTGCGGAGCATGGTGGCGATCTCCACCGACGCCGGACCGCGGGAGCGCAGGTTAGCGACGAGCCAGGAGAGCGTGAGCCCCGAGTCGATGACGTCCTCGACGATGAGCACGTTGCGGCCGGTGAGGTCGGCGTCGAGGTCCTTGAGGATGCGCACGACGCCCGACGACTTGGTGCCCGACCCGTACGAGGACACGGCCATCCAGTCCATCTGCACCGGGTGGTGCAGGCGGCGCGCGAGGTCCGCCATGACCATGACGGCGCCCTTGAGGACGCCGACGAGCAGCAGGTCCTGGCCCGCGTAGTCCGCGTCGATCCGTGCGGCGATCTCGTCGAGCTTGCTGACGATCTGCTCCTCGGTGAGCAGGATGTTGGCGAGGTCGCCTTCGACGTCCGACTGGTCCACGGTCACTCCTCGAGGGGCGGGGTTGGGGCTGGGGGGTGCGCCGCCCCGGCGGGGTGCGGCTCGGCGGGGCGCAGGTAGAGCCTGCCACACGCGCGGAGCGCTCGGGCGTCGCCCGGCAGGTGGACGGTTCCCTGCCCACGCCACGAGACGACGAGCGCGTCGAGGGCGTCCACGTGGCGCGCCGTCGTCGCGCCCGGCGGGCAGCCGACCGCCAGCGCCGCCGACCGCAGGGCACGACGCCGCAGCGCGGCGTGCGCCTCCGCGAGGGGACCGACGTCGAGCACCATCTCTGACGCAGCAGGTGGCACGGTCGCGGCGGAGAGCAGGTCGGCCGCCAGGGCGTCGAGCGCGTCGGCGTCGGCGCGCAGCTGGTCGGCGGTGCGCGCGAGGGACTCGACGACGCCCGGGCCGAGCGCGTCCTCCAGCACGGGCACGACGGCGGCCCGCACCCGCGTGCGGGCGGGCGCGTCGGCACCGTCCACGCCGTCCACGCCGTCGACGCCGTCCACGCCGTCGACGGGCAGCAGGTTCGTCGGGTCGGTCCAGAAGTCCACGCCGACGGCGGCGCACACCGCCTCGGTCTGCGCGCGGCGCAGGCCGAGGAACGGCCGGCGGTAGCGGCCGCGGCGGCGGGGCATCCCTGCCAGCGACCGCGCCCCGCTCCCCCGCGCCAGCCCGAGCAGCACGGACTCCGCCTGGTCGTCCTGCGTGTGGCCGAGCAGGACGGCGACGGCCCCCGCCTCCCGAGCCACGTCGTCGAGCGCGGCGTACCGGGCGGAGCGGGCGGCACCCTCCGGCCCCGTCGACCCGGGACCGGCGTCGACCCGGACGCTCCGCACGAGCACGGGGTCGAGGCCGAGCCCGCGGGCCCGCGCGGCGGCCGTGGCCGCCACGGCGGCCGAGCCCGGCTGCATCCCGTGGTCCACGACGACCGCCCCGACCCGCACCGCGAACCCCGGCGAGCGCACCGAGCGGCCCACGCGGGGCGCCTCGAGCGCGGCCGCGGCGGCGAGCGCGAGGCTGTCCGCGCCGCCCGAGCAGGCGACGAGCACCAGGTCGCCCGGTGTCAGCCGCCCGCTCCGTGCGAGGTCGCCCAGCTCGGCCCGCACGGCGGCGCGGGCCGCCGCGAGCGCCGGGTCGACGCGGGCCATGTCGTCGTCCGCCCGCCCTCAGCCGTGCACGCGGCGCACCCAGGCGCGCGGGTCGGCGATCTCGCGGGCGGAGGGCAGGTGCGCGGGCTCCGACCAGACGGCGTTGAGCCCGTCGCAGCCGACCCGCTCCTCGACGGCGCGCACGAACGCGGCGCCGTCGCGGTACTGCGCGAGCTTGGCGTCCATGCCGAGCACGCGCCGCAGCACGACGTCCAGCGCGGGCGCCCCCTCGCCGTCGCGCCGCTTCTCGAACCGGGCGCGGATGGTGCGCACGGAGCGCACGACGCGCGGCCCGACGGCGTCCATCATCACGTCGGCGTGCCCCTCGAGCAGGGCCATGACGGCGGTGATCTCCTCGAGCTCGCGGCGCTGCTCGGGCCCGAGGATCCCGTCGAGCGGCGTGACGAGCTCCCCGCGCACCGCGCGCAGCACGGTGCGTCCGACGACGGCGGCCTTCTCCCGCAGCGGGGCGCGCGCCATCGCGACCGAGCTGCGGGTGACGCCGCTCATCAGGTCGCCGACGCGCCCGACCAGGTGGTCGGCGAGCCACGGCGCGGCGGCGAACTGGAGGGCGTGGGTCTGCTCGTGCAGGCACACCCACAGCCGGAAGTCGCGCGGGCGCAGCCCGAGCGCGCGCTCGACCTGCAGCACGTTCGGGGCCACCAGCAGCAGCCGGCCTCCCCCGGGCGCGTGGCCGGCGCCGTACGGGTCGAACTGCCCGAGCACGCGGCCCGACAGCAGTGCGAGCAGGCCGCCGACCTCCGCCGCCCCGGCCAGCCGCGCGGCCGCCGACGTGGGCGGCATGTCCACCGCGACCGCCGCCATCACGGGGTCCGTCATGGCCCGCATCGACTGCGCGTTGGCGCGGGTCCAGCCCGCCCGGTCCACCACGTGCACGTCCCCGAGCACCCCGGCCGCCCGAGCCGTCAGGGGCGTCATGCGCGTGACCTCCAGCACGTGCCCGACGGCGTCCCCGGCCGCGGTGCGCAGACCGGCGACGAGCGCGTCCAGGTCGTCGCGGGGGGCCGTGGCGCCGGGGCGCGCGAGCCGCGCGGCGATCTGCGCCGCCGCCGTCCAGTCCAGCAGGGGCTCGGCGGCGGGGGCTGGCGTGGTCACGGGACCACGGTAACCATCGCCCGGCCTGCCGAGTGCGTCTACCGGCAGCCGCAGTCGGCGAGGTCGCCGGCGAAGTGGTCGAAGATGACCCGCGCGCCGTAGGAGCCGCCCGCGGGCACCCGGTCGGCGAGCGTGACGAACACGAGCATGCGGTCGTCGGCCGTGACGACGGTGCCGGCCAGGCCGGTGACCTTCGGCAGGCTCCCCGTCTTGCCGTTGACGTACCCGCGGCCCGGGTTCGACTTCGGGTACCGGTCGTGCAGGGTGCCGTTCAGCCCCGCGACGGCGAGGCCGTCGGCGACGTCGCGCAGCTCCGGGTGGTCGGGGTCGACGGCGAGGGTCAGGGTCGCGGCGAGCTGGCGCGGCGTCGCCCTCGAGCCGCGGCCGAGCCCGGACAGGTCCACGAGGGTCGCGCCGTCCATGTCGACGCCGAGCTCCTCGACCTGCGCCGTCACGGCGCGGATCGCCGCGGTGCCGGTGCCGGGCTCGCCGGCGTCGATCGCCACGATCCGCCCCATGACCTCCGTGATCGTGTTGTCCGACCGGCGCAGCAGGTCGCCGACGACGTCGCGCAGCGGCGCGGACTCCACCCGGCCGACCTCGCGCGCCGACGACGACGCCTCCTCGCGGGAGACCTCGCCCCGCACGGTCACGCCCCGCTTCTCCAGCGCCTTCGCGAACGTGCGGGCGGCCGCCAGCGCAGGGTCCTTCTGGCGCGGCGCGTACTCCTCGTCCGTGGTGCGCGCGACGTCGACGGCGAGCGCGGCGACCGGGGCGGTGTACCCGTCCTCGACGTCCGCGGCGGGCACGTCGGGCGGCACGGCCGGACCCGAGAACAGGCTGTCGTCGACGCCGAGGGTCACCGTGTCCTCACCCGCGTCCCGGACCTCCGCGGCCACCTGGTCCGCGAGGTCGCCGAGGCCCGCGCGCCCGTTCACCGCCTCGGGGTGGCCGGCGCCGGCGGCGAGCATCATGTCGCCGCCGCCCACCAGCACGAGGTGCGTCGCGTCGTCGAGCACCACCGTCGTCGGGAGGGTCGTGTCGCCGCCGGGACCGGCGAGCGTGGCCACGGCCGTGAAGAGCTTCTGCGTGGAGGCGGGGATCATCGCCCGGTCCGGTCCGGCCGCACCGAGCGTCTCGCCGGACGCCGCGTCGACGACGAGCGCGCCGACCCGCTTGCCCAGGCGGTCGTCCTCGGTCAGCCCGGTGACGAGCTTGCCGACGGCGGACGTCGCGGGCTCCGGCGCGTCGGCCGGCAGGTCGGGCAGCGAACGCTCGGGCGTGGGACCCGTGGTGGCGCCGGGCGCCGTCGGGAAGGGGGCCGCCGGTGCGGGCGGCGGCGCGGTGGTGAGCATGCCGGGGACGACGTCGAGGGCGTCCGCCACGAGATAGCCGCCGAAGAGCACGACCACTGTCGTCACGGTGGCGCCGACGCTGGCCCGCCACCCCATGTCGTCCTCCCGCGCGCGTGAGCCGTCCGTGAGCTGTCCGTGAGCATCGTCACAACCCGGATCCCGTGGCGCGCTCCGTGCGTATCTTCCCACGTCCGTCCGCGGTTCGACGCCGCCGCACCGCACCCGGCGGGCGCGCGCGCCCATGGCACACTTTGACAGGGCGTCCGCACCGAGCATGCCCGCAGTGAGCATGTCCGAAGCATCTCCCCGAGCACGTCCCGAGCATGGAGGAACAGTGGAGTTCGACGTCACGATCGAGATCCCGAAGGGCCAGCGGAACAAGTACGAGGTCGACCACGAGACCGGTCGCATCCGCCTCGACCGCATGCTCTTCACCTCGACCCGCTACCCGGACGACTACGGGTTCATCGAGGGCACCCTCGGCGAGGACGGCGACCCGCTGGACGCGCTCGTGCTGCTGGAGGAGCCCACGTTCCCCGGCTGCCTGATCCGCTGCCGCGCGCTCGGCATGTTCCGCATGCGCGACGAGGCCGGCGGCGACGACAAGGTGCTCTGCGTGCCCCTCGGTGACCAGCGCGCCGCCTGGCGCCAGGACATCGACGACGTCTCCGACTTCCACCGCCTGGAGATCCAGCACTTCTTCGAGGTCTACAAGGACCTCGAGCCCGGCAAGTCCGTCGAGGGCGCCCACTGGGTGGGCCGTGCCGACGCCGAGGCCGAGATCGAGCGCTCGTTCCAGCGCGCCAAGGACACCGGCTACTACGACGGCCACTGAGCCGGAGCCCCGCACGACGACGGCGCCGCACCCCCGCCGGGGTGC
>NZ_JBHTVC010000062.1:16927-29095 GCF_042793275.1 Isoptericola sp. NPDC056578 | reverse complement strand
GTGCCTCCCGGCGGGGCGACGCGGCGGGACGAGACCGTCAGGCCCCGTACTCCTTCTGGATCCGGGCCCAGTTCTCCTCGAGCATCTCGAGGCCGCCGATGTTGTAGAACGCCTGCTCGGCGATGTGGTCGAACTCGCCCTCGGCGATCTTCTTGAACGCCTCGATGGTCTCGCTCAGCGGCACGGTGGAACCCTCCACGCCGGTGAACTTCTTCGCCATGTAGGTGTTCTGCGAGAGGAACTGCTGGATACGACGCGCACGCGCGACGACCGTCTTGTCCTCCTCCGAGAGCTCGTCCACACCGAGGATCGCGATGATGTCCTGCAGCTCCTTGTTGCGCTGCAGGATCGACTTCACCTGGGTGGCGACGTCGTAGTGCTCCTGGCCCACGTAGCGCGGGTCGAGGATGCGGGACGTCGAGGTCAGCGGGTCGATCGCCGGGTACAGACCCTTCGACGCGATCTCGCGGGAGAGCTCGGTCGTCGCGTCCAGGTGGGCGAACGTGGTCGCCGGCGCCGGGTCGGTGTAGTCGTCGGCCGGCACGTAGATCGCCTGGAGCGAGGTGATCGAGTGACCACGCGTCGAGGTGATGCGCTCCTGCAGGAGGCCCATCTCGTCGGCCAGGTTGGGCTGGTAGCCCACCGCGGACGGCATGCGGCCCAGCAGGGTCGACACCTCGGAGCCGGCCTGCGTGAACCGGAAGATGTTGTCGATGAAGAGCAGCACGTCCTGCTTGCGCACGTCGCGGAAGTACTCCGCCATCGTCAGCGCGGACAGGGCGACGCGCAGACGCGTGCCCGGCGGCTCGTCCATCTGGCCGAAGACCAGGGCGGTCTTGTCGAAGACGCCGGCCTCCTCCATCTCGGCGATGAGGTCGTTGCCCTCACGGGTGCGCTCGCCGACGCCGGCGAACACGGACACACCGCCGTGGTCCTGCGCGACGCGCTGGATCATCTCCTGGATGAGGACCGTCTTGCCGACACCCGCACCACCGAAGAGGCCGATCTTGCCACCCTGCACGTACGGGGTGAGGAGGTCGATCGACTTGATGCCGGTCTCGAACATCTCGGTCTTCGACTCGAGCTGGTCGAAGGCCGGGGGCTTGCGGTGGATCGGCCAGCGCTCGGTGACCTCGAGCTTCTCGCCCTCGGCGAGGTTGAGGACGTCGCCGGTCACGTTGAAGACCTTGCCCTTGGTGATGTCGCCGACCGGCACGCTGATGGGCGCGCCCGTGTCGGTGACGGCGGCGCCGCGCACGAGGCCGTCGGTCGGCTTCAGCGCGATCGCGCGGACCAGGGAGTCGCCGAGGTGCTGGGCGACCTCGAGCATGAGGGTGAAGGACTTCTCCCCCTCGCCCTGCGACGACAGGTCGATGTCGACCGTCAGGGCGTTGTAGATGTCGGGGATCGCGTCCTCGGGGAACTCGATGTCGACGACGGGGCCGATCACGCGCGCGACACGGCCCACGCCGGGTCCGCTCTGGTGCTCGACCGGGGCTTCCACGGTGGTGGCGGTCATTGCTTGCCTCGCTTCGAAAGGAACGTTGCGGATGTCAGTACGGTCGTCAGAGCCGGCTGGGCTGCTGCCATGGCCGGCGTCATGACGCCGCGAGGGCGTCGGCACCCGAGACGATCTCGCTGATCTCCTGGGTGATGTCCGCCTGGCGAGCCTGGTTCGCCAGGCGCGTGTAGGTGCGGATCAGGTCCTCGGCGTTGTCCGTCGCCGTGTGCATCGCCCGCTGGCGCGCGGCCAGCTCCGACGCCGCGGCGTCGAGCATGAAGCTGAAGATGCGGCTGCGGACGTAGCGCGGCAGGAGGGCGTCGAGGACGCTCTCCGGCGACGGCTCGAAGTCGTACAGCGGGAACGTCTCGTGCTCGCCGGGTGCGGCGACGCCCTCGACGACCTCGAGCGGGAGCATCCGCACGACGCGCGGCCGCTGCGTGACCATGTTGACGAACTGCGTGTAGACGACGTGCAGCTCACCGACGCCACCCTCGTCCGCCGGGGCGAGGAACGCCCCGAGCAGGGTGTCGGCGATCTCGCCGGCGACGTCCGAGTCCGGGCTGTCCGAGCCGTACGACCACTGCCCCGCGAGCTGGCGCCCGCGGTAGCCGTAGTACGAGACGGCGCGCCGGCCGGTCGCGTAGAGCGCGACCTGCTTGCCCTCGCCCTGCAGCTGCGCGACGAGGCGCTCCGTCTCGCGGATGATCGACGCCGAGTAGGCGCCGGCCATGCCGCGGTCGGAGGCGATCACGAGGACCGCGACGCGGTCCGTGTCGTGGCGCTCGCTCGTCAGCGGGTGCTTGGTCGACGTGTGCGTCGCCACGGCCGACACCGCGCGGGTGATGGCACGCTCGTACGGCGACGCCGCGGCGGTGCGCGCCCGCGCCTTGCCGATGCGGGAGGCCGCGATCAGCTCCTGCGCGCGGAACATCTTCTTCAGCGACTGCGTCGACTTGATCCGCTGCTTGTAGATGCGCTGGGCTCCACCGGCCATGCTCAGGCCTTCTTCTGCACGACGAGCTGCTCCTGCTCGACGTCCGCGGAGTCGCCCTCGTCGTCGCCGCCGACGAGCGGGGTGCCGTCGGCCTTGAGGAAGCCGTTGCGCACGTCCTCGACGGCCGCGGCCAGCGCGTCCTCGGTGTCCTGCTCGAGCTTGCCGGTCTCGGCGATCGTGGAGAGCACCGAGGTGTGGCGACGCAGGTGGTCGAGCATCTCGGACTCGAACCGCTTGACGTCCTCGACGGGGACGTCGTCGAGCTTGCCCTTGGTGCCGGCCCACACGGACGCGACCTGGTCCTCGACCGGGTACGGCGTGTACTGGGGCTGCTTGAGCAGCTCCATCAGCACCGCACCGCGGGCCAGCTGGCCGCGCGACGCCGCGTCGAGGTCGGACGCGAACATCGCGAAGGCCTCGAGCGAACGGAACTGCGCCAGCTCGAGCTTCAGCGTGCCGGAGACCTTCTTCATCGCCTTGATCTGCGCGTCACCACCGACTCGGGAGACGGAGATACCGACGTCGACCGCCGGGCGCTGGTCGGCGTTGAAGAGGTCCGACTGGAGGAAGATCTGGCCGTCGGTGATGGAGATGACGTTGGTCGGGATGTACGCCGAGACGTCGTTCGCCTTGGTCTCGATGATCGGCAGGCCCGTCATCGAGCCCGCGCCCAGGTCGTCCGAGAGCTTGGCGCAGCGCTCGAGCAGACGGGAGTGCAGGTAGAAGACGTCGCCGGGGTACGCCTCGCGGCCCGGCGGGCGGCGCAGCAGCAGCGACACGGCACGGTAGGCCTCGGCCTGCTTCGACAGGTCGTCGAAGATGACCAGCACGTGCTTGCCCTGGTACATCCAGTGCTGGCCGATGGCCGAGCCGGTGTAGGGGGCGATGTACTTGAAGCCCGCCGGGTCGGACGCCGGGGCGGCGACGATCGTCGTGTACTCGAGCGCGCCGGCCTCCTCGAGGGCGCCGCGCACGGACGCGATCGTCGAGCCCTTCTGGCCGACGGCGACGTAGATGCAGCGGACCTGCTTGCTCGGGTCGCCCGACTCCCAGTTGGCCTTCTGGTTGATGATCGTGTCGATCGCGATCGCGGTCTTGCCGGTCTGCCGGTCGCCGATGATCAGCTGACGCTGACCGCGACCGATCGGGATCATCGAGTCGATCGCCTTCATGCCGGTCTGCAGCGGCTCGTGCACCGACTTGCGCTGCATGACGCCGGGCGCCTGGAGCTCGAGGGCGCGGCGGCCCTCGCTCTCGATGTCGCCCAGACCGTCGATCGGGTTGCCCAGCGGGTCGACGACGCGGCCGAGGTAGCCCTCGCCCACGGGGACGGACAGGACCTCGCCGGTGCGGCGGACCTCCTGCCCCTCCTCGATGCCCGTGAACTCGCCAAGGACGACGACGCCGATCTCCCGGACGTCCAGGTTCAGGGCGAGGCCGAGCGTGCCGTCCTCGAACCGCAGCAGCTCGTTCGCCATCGCGCCGGGGAGACCCTCGACGTAGGCGATGCCGTCGGCGGCGACGGTGACGCGGCCGACCTCCTCGCTGACCGCGCCCTCGGGCTCGTACGACTTCACGAAGCTGTCCAGAGCGGCGCGGATTTCCTCCGGCCGGATCGTCAGCTCAGCCATTGCTCTCTCCTGTCGTGGCCGCGTATCGCGCGGCCTCACGTTCTGCGTAGCCGACCGGAGCCGGCGCTGGGCCTAGGGGTTCAGCCGGCCAGCCGGCGACGGGCGTCGGCCAGGCGGGACAGCACGGTGGAGTCGACGACGTCGGCGCCGACCTGGATGCGCAGGCCGCCGATGACGGCGGCGTCGACCGTGACGTTGAGCTGCACGGGGCGCCCGTAGGCACGCTCGAGCAGCCCGCCGAGCCGGTCCTGCTGGGACTGGCTGAGCACGCTGCCGCTCGTGACCGTGGCCACGAGGCGGCGGCGACGCTCGGCGGCGATCTCCCCGTACCACAGCAGCGTCGCCACGAAGCGGCGGCCGCGGAGGGCGGTCGTGGCCCGACGGGCGAGCACGAGCGTCACGTCGTCGACCTTGCCCGTGAGCAGGGAGTCGACGAGCTGCGCGCGGCGCTCGGGGTCGGTCTTGCCGTCCGAGAGCACCTGGCGCGCCTCACGCTGCCCGACGAGCGCCCGGGTCAGCCGGAACAGCTCGTCCTCGACGGTCTCGAGGGTGCCCCGCGCCTCGGCGGACGCCAGCACGGCGTCGAGCCCGAGACGCTCGACGGCGTCCGCGAGGTCCCGGTCGCCGGACCAGCGCGACCGCGCCAGGCCCGTGACGAGGTCCACGACCCGCTCGTCGAAGCCCCCGGCCAGCACGCGTCCGGCCAGCGCCGCACGGTCCTCCGGGTCGCGCGACGGGTCGGCGAGCGACCGGCGCAGCGGCCCGGACTCGTCCAGGGCGGCGACGACGGCGAACAGCTGCTCGCCGAGCGCCTTCGCGTCGGCCCCGGCGGACCGCAGGACCGGCTCGAACCGCTCCTGCGCCGCCGCGAGGGATGCTCCGCTGGTGCCCCGCATCAGCCCTCCTTGCCGACCGAGTTGCCGACCGAGTTGCCGACCGGCGCCGCCGTGCGCGACTCGTCGCCCGCGGCCTCGAGCTCGTCGAGGAAGCGGTCGACGACGCGCGACTGGCGCGCGGAGTCCTGCAGCGACTCGCCGACGATCTTGGACGCCAGCTCGGTGGCCAGCTCGCCGACCTCGGCGCGCAGCGAGACGGCCGCCGTCTGGCGCTCCGCCTCGATCTGCCGGTGGGCGGTCTCGACGATGCGCGAGGCCTCCTCGTGCGCCTTGGTGCGCAGCTCCGCGACGATGGCGGTGCCCTCGGCGCGCGCCTCCTCGCGGGTCTTCGCGGCGTCCGCACGGGCCTCGGCGAGCTGCTGGTGGTACTCCTTCAGCGCCTCCGCGGCCTCTTCCTGGGCCTTCTCGGCCTTGGCGATGCCGCCCTCGATCTTCGCGGTGCGCTCGTCCAGCACGGCCTGGAACTTGGGCAGGACGTACCGGTAGAACACGATCCCGACGATGATCACGATGATCAGCGACCACACGATGTCCGGCGTGTGCGGCAGCAGGATGTTCTGCTCGGTCCCCTCGGCAGCCAGAACCGCGGGGGTGTTCAGGGAAGAGGTCATCATCACGGAACGATGAAGCCGGCCACCAGGCCGAGGAGCGCGAGCACCTCGACGAAGGCGATACCGATGAACATCGTGGTACGGAGCTGGCCGGACACCTCGGGCTGGCGAGCCATGCCCTCGATCGTCTTGCCGATGAGGATGCCGAGGCCGATGCCGGGGCCGACCGCCGCGAGGCCGTAACCGACGGTGCCGATGTTTCCGGTGACCTCGGCGAGGGTGGTGACGTCCACTGGGTTTCCTTCCGTTGGGCGCCGGACCACGGTGGCCCGGCGTCGCTTTCGTGGGGTGCAGTTGTGGATCTGGTCCGGCTAGGCCGGGAACCGCGAGACGGTCAGTGCTCCGCCTCGACGGACATGTTGAGGTACACGGCGGTGAGGATCGCGAAGACGTACGCCTGCAGGGCGGCCACGAAGACCTCGAAGAAGAAGAACGCCGCGCCGGCCACGAACGTGCCCGCCCCGAAGAGCTTCATCGCGCCGGCCGAGTCGAAGAGGAAGAACGACGTGGCCGCGAAGCAGATCGCGAGCATGAGGTGCCCCGCGACCATGTTGGCCAGGAGCCGGATGACGAGCGTCGCCGGCCGCAGGATGAAGACCTGGAGCGCCTCGATCGGCACGAGCAGCAGGTACAGCGGCTTCGGCACGCCCGGGGGGAACAGCGAGTTCTTGAGGTAACCGCCGACGCCGTGCGCCTTGACGCCCGCCCCGAGGTACATCACGTACGTCCACGCGGCGAGCACGATCGGCAGGCCGATCACCGAGGTGCCCGCGATGTTGAGGAACGGGATGACGGCCGCGATGTTCATCACGAGGACCGTGCAGAAGATGGTCGCGAGCAGCTTGAAGTACTTGCGCCCGTTCTCCTGGCCCAGCACCTCGATGGCGATCGAGTTGCGGACGAAGTCGAGGACCATCTCGACACCGTTCTGGAACCGGCCGGGCACCAGCCGGGCGCGACGCGCGGCGAGGCAGAAGACCAGCAGCAGGACGGCCGCCATGATGACGCGGACCAGCATGATCCGGTTGAACTCGAAGGGCGTGCCCTCGAAGAAGATGGCCGGCGGGAAGAAGTCCGCGATCGTCGGCGCTTGGAAGCCACCGCCTTCGGCGGCAAGCAGCAGGGGGATCGCTGGCGTAGACAGGGGATTCTCCCGGAGGTCGTACGGTCCGGACGCTCCACTCCTGGGAGGGCACGCCATCGGACCTGGCCGTCATGGATTCGCGGACAGCCTACCGGATGTTCACAGGTGCTCCGACATCCCGGAGCATAATTTCCGGCCAGATCTCGCGGCTTGTGAAGAAGCGCACGATGTTGCCCCCGGCGACGGATGGTCGCCCGGCGCAAGCACCCTGGTCAGGAGGCTCGGCCGGAAGGCTCGGTCAGGGCTGCACGTAGGGCACGCGTCCGCTGTTCACGGCGCGGTAGTCGAGCAGCGCGGACCCGATCGCACCCACGCCGAGCACGGCGATCAGCACCCACGGGGCGTAGAACGTGGCGCCCTGGAGCAGCGCCAGCACGACGATGAGGACGACGATCTTGGCCACCCAGGCGCCCATGACGAACGCCGCCATGCGCGCGGGGCTCGACCCCACGGTGCGCATCATCGACCAGATCGTCGTCGCGCAGAAGAAGGCCGCGATCGCGGCGCCCACCAGGGCGCCCCACAGCCCGGGCAGGCCGGCGACCAGCAGGCCGATGCCGCCGCCCAGCACCACCAGCACGCCGACCAGCAGGAGCGTGTCCCGCAGCGCGGTCCGCAGCACCCGGCGCTCGGCGTCGGTGGCGTGCTCGCCCGCCGCGCCGGCGGCGGGGTCGGGCGTCGGGCCAGGGGTGTCGGGCGTCGTCATCGGTGGCGTCCTTCGTGCGTCGTCAGGGTGGGCGCGGCCGGAGCGGCCGGGGGCGGGGTCGGGGATCGGGGGGCTGCGGGCGCGGGCTGCGCCACCGCGACGGTCGGGTGGCTGCCGGTGGCGACGTCGTCGTCCAGGAAGCGGCCCCGGGTGCGCAGCGGGCCGAGCGTGAGGAGCAGCGCCACCACCACGGCGACGCCGAGGCCCGCCAGCACGGCCTTCCAGTCCCACAGGACGAGCGCGGCCACGCCGAAGGAGAAGACGGCGGCCCACACGTACAGGATGAGCACCGCGCGCCGGTGGGAGTGGCCGAGCGCCAGCATCCGGTGGTGCAGGTGCATGCGGTCGGGGTGGAACGGCGACTTGCCGGCCGCGAGGCGCCGCACCACGGCCATCGCCATGTCGAGCAGGGGCAGCAGCACCACCGCGACCGGCAGCAGCAGCGGGATGAACAGCGGCACGGCCTGCGCCCCGGAGAGCGTCGCGCCCATCGAGACGGGGTCGACGTTCCCCGTGATCGTGATCGCCGAGCCCGCGAAGACCAGGCCGAGCACCATCGAGCCGGAGTCGCCCATGAAGATGTGCGACGGGAAGAAGTTGTGCGGCAGGAAGCCGAGGCACGCCCCCACCAGCACGGCCATCATGAGCGTCGCGAGGTTGGCGTAGTTCTCCGGCGTCGCCTGCTGGGTCAGCCCGTACGTGTAGAGCAGGAACGCCGAGCCTCCGATCGCCATCAGGCCCGCGGCCAGACCGTCCAGGCCGTCGACGAAGTTCACCGCGTTCATCGCCACGACGACCACCAGGATCGTGAGGAACAGCGAGATCCTCGACGAGGTGATGAACAGCCAGTCCGGGGTGGGCAGCGACGTGAGCTGGACCTGCTGCAGGGCCATGAACCCCGCCGCGAGCACCTGCCCGGCGAGCTTGGTCATCCAGTCCAGGTCCCACACGTCGTCGGCCCAGCCGAGCAGGCAGACGATGACGGCCCCGCCGACGATGCCCCACGCCTGCGGCCCCGTCTCGAAGACGCCCGCGAGGAACGGCATCTGCGAGGCCAGCACCACCGCGACGACGATGCCGAGCAGCATCGCCAGGCCGCCGAGCCGGGGCGTCGGCTGCACGTGCACGTCGCGCGCCCGCACCGCGGTGATCGCGTTCGTGCGGCGGGCGACCCACCGCGCGCCCGGCGTGGCGAGGTACGTGACCGCCGCCGCGACGAGCAGCAGGAGCAGATAGGCCCTCACCCGGCGGACTCCTCCGCGGGTGCGGAGCCGTGCTCCTCGGTCCGGTCGGGCGTGCTCGCGTCGTCGGCCTCGGGCGCGTCGGCGGTGGGCTCCTCGACGGGCTCGTCGACAGCGCGCACGGGCGCGACCTCGTTGAGCGCCTCGAGCGTGATCGCGCCCTGGCGCACCACGCGCAGCCGCTCGCTGGTGGCGTCCACGATCGTCGACGCGACGCCGCCGGGCGCGTCGCCGCCGTCGAGGTAGACGGTCACCGCGTCGCCGAGCTGCGCCTGCGCGTCGACGACGTCGAGAGCCGCCGGATTGCCGGTGGCGTTGGCGCTCGACACCGCGAGCGGGCCCGTGCGCCGCAGCAGCGCCAGGGCTGCCGGGTGGTCGGGCATGCGCAGCGCGACGGTGCCGTGCGTCTCCCCCAGGTCCCACTGCAGCGACGGCTGGGCCTGCAGGATGATCGTGAGCCCGCCGGGCCAGAACGCCTCGGCCAGCTTGCGCGCGTCGTCCGGGACCTCGGTGGCGAGGCCGTCGAGCGTGCGCACGTCGGGGATGAGGACGGGTGGGGGCATCTGGCGCCCGCGGCCCTTGGCCGCGAGCAGGGCCGCGACGGCCTCCGCGTCGAAGGCGTCGGCGCCGATCCCGTAGACGGTGTCGGTCGGCAGCACCAGCAGGCCGCCGCGCGAGACCGTGTTCACCGCCTCGTCGATCGCAGGGCCCCAGGTGTTCGGGTCGGTGACGTCGTGCACGCTGCTCACGGGCTCAGTCTGTCACGGTTCGACCGGCCGCCGGCCGGACGTCCGGGTGCGGGGACGGGCGCTCGGGCGCCCGGTCGGAGCGGCGCGCCACCACCATCCGCGGCCGGCCGGTGAGGTCGTCGCGCGTGCTCACCGGGCCGAACCCGGCCGTGCCCACGGTCGTGCCCACGGTCGTGCCCACGGTCGTGCCCGCCACCATCGCGCGCGCCGCGGCGGCCTGCACCTCGGCGTGCTCCATGACGTACAGCCCGCCGGGGCGCAGCAGGCGCGCCGCGGCGGCGGTGACGCCGCGCGGCACCTCCAGCCCGTCGTCGCCCAGGCCGTAGAGCGCGACCGCCGGGTCGTGGTCGGCCACCTCCGGGTCGCGCGGCACCGCGCCCGGCGGCACGTACGGCGGGTTGGAGACGACGACGTCGACGGTGCCGTCCAGCTCGCGCAGCGCGGTCCGCGCGTCGCCGCGCAGCAGGTGGACGACGGCGTCCGGCCGGTCGCCGGTCGCGGCGGCGACGTTGCGGCTCGCCCACCCGTGGGCAGCGGCGTCCAGCTCGACGGCGTGCACGCGGGCGCCCGGGACCTCGGTCGCGACGGCCAGGGCGATGGCTCCGGACCCGGTGCACAGGTCGACCACGACCGCCGTGCCCTTCCGGGCCACGACCCGCGCCGCCTCGTCGATCGCGACCTGCGCCACCTGCTCCGTCTCCGGCCGCGGCACGAAGACGCCCGGCCCGACGGCGAGCTCCAGGTGCCGGAAGGGGGCCACGCCGGTGAGGTGCTGCAGCGGCTCGCGGGCGGCGCGCCGCGCGACGTCGGCGGCGAACCGGTCGCCCGCGCCGTCCGGCAGGGCACGGTCCAGCACCGCGAGGCGCCGCGCCTCCGCCCGGTCGACGCCGAGGGCGTGGGCGAGCAGCGCCTCCGCGTCGACGCGCGGGCTCGGCACGCCCGCCGCCCCGAGGCGCGAGGTCGCCCAGCGGAGCGCCGCAGCCGCGGTGCGGGGCACCTCGTCGGCCACGGCGCCGGGCACGGCGTCAGGCACCGGGTCCGCCGGCCGCTGCGAGCCGCGCCGCCTCGTCGGCGTCGACGGCCGAGCGCACCACCGGGTCGAGGTCGCCCGCGAGCACGTGGTCGAGGTTGTACGCCTTGTACCCGGTGCGGTGGTCCGCGATGCGGTTCTCCGGGAAGTTGTAGGTGCGGATCCGCTCGCTGCGGTCCACGGTGCGCACCTGGGAGCGCCGCACGTCGGCGGCGGCCGCGGCGGCGGCCTCCTGCTGCGCCGCGAGCAGCCGGGCGCGCAGCACGCGCATCGCCTGCTCCTTGTTCTGCAGCTGCGACTTCTCGTTCTGCATCGACACGACGATCCCCGTGGGCACGTGCGTGATCCGGACCGCGGAGTCGGTCGTGTTCACCGACTGGCCGCCCGGGCCCGACGACCGGTAGACGTCGATGCGCAGGTCGTTCTGGTCGATCTCCACCTCGCCCGGGTCGTCCACCTCGGGCAGCACCAGCACGCCGGCGGCCGACGTGTGGATGCGCCCCTGCGACTCCGTGACCGGTACGCGCTGCACGCGGTGCACGCCGCCCTCGTACTTGAGGCTGGCCCACACGCCCTCGGCAGGGTCGGAGACGCTGCGCGCCTTGATCGCGACCTGCACGTCCTTGTAGCCGCCCAGCTCGGTCTCCGTCGCGTCGAGCACCTGCGTGGCCCAGCCGCGCCGCTCGGCGTACCGCAGGTACATGCGCAGCAGGTCGCCGGCGAAGAGCGCCGACTCGTCGCCGCCCTCCCCCGCCTTGATCTCGAGGATGACGTCGCGCGCGTCGTCGGGGTCGCGCGGCACCAGCACGCGCCGCAGCCGCTCGGCGGCGTCGTCCGCGGCCGTGCGCAGGGCCGGCAGCTCCGCGGCGAAGGCCTCGTCCTCCGCGGCGAGCTCGGCGGCCGCCTCCGCGTCGTCGCGCGCCTGCTCCCACGCCCGGTAGGCCGCGGCGACCTGGTTCAGCTCGGCGTAGCGGCGCCCGAGCGAGCGGGCGCGCGCCGCGTCCGCGTGCACGGCCGGGTCGGCCAGCGCGCGCTCGATCTCGGCGTGCTCGTCGAGCAGCGGCCGCGCGGCGGCGAACGAGTCGGTCATGGGTACTCCCGGTCCGGGCGCGAGGCCGCGTCGGGCCCGGCGCGGACCACCTCACCGGGACACGCACTGCCTCGACGGGTGGCGAAACTCCCTCGGCAAAGCAGAAGCGCCGGTGGTCCGTCGTCCGACTGCCCCTGGAGAGGTTGTCGGGCGGACCACCGGCGCTGTCAGGCAGCTACTTCTTCTTGCCGTAGCGCGCCTGGAAGCGGGCGACGCGGCCACCGGTGTCGAGGATCTTCTGCTTGCCCGTGTAGAACGGGTGGCAGGCGCTGCAGACCTCGACGCTGATCTTGCCGGAGGTCGCGGTGCTGTGGGTCGTGAACGTGTTGCCGCAGGTGCAGGACACCTGGGTGACGACGTACTCGGGGTGGATACCGGACTTCATGATGCTCCTTGGTGTGATGCCGCCGGGTCGCCCCGCAGGACAGCGGGCCGTGAACCGGAAGGCCGACGAACCATTGTGCCAGAACGCGGACGCGCCCCGGACATCGCCCGTGGGCCGGGCGCCCCCGGGGCCCCCCCCCCGGACCCGCCGGCCGGGAGCCCCCCCGTGACGGCACCGCGGCCCCGCC
>NZ_JBHTVC010000062.1:0-16917 GCF_042793275.1 Isoptericola sp. NPDC056578 | reverse complement strand
GCCCGGTGGTTGTGCGGCGCGGGGCCCCCCCCGCGGCCCGGGGGCCGTACCCCCGTCCGCCCCCAAACCTTTTGGCCCCGCCCCCCCCGCCCCCCGCCCCCCCCCGGCGGCGGGGGCCCCCGGGGGCCCCGCCCCACGGAACGGTCAGACCGTCTCGCCCGGGTTCTCGTCCGAGAGCCCGGCCGGCGTCGTCTTCTGCACGTGCAGCAGGAACTCGACGTTGGTCTTGGTCTTCTTGAGCTGGCCCAGCAGCAGCTCGATCGCCTGCTGCTGGTCGAGCGCGCCCATGACGCGGCGCAGCTTGTAGACGATGCCCAGCTCGTCCTTCGCCATGAGGATCTCCTCGCGCCGGGTGCCGGACGCGTTGACGTCCACCGCCGGGAAGATCCGCTTGTCGGCGAGGTTGCGGGACAGGCGCAGCTCCATGTTGCCCGTGCCCTTGAACTCCTCGAAGATCACCTCGTCCATCTTCGAGCCCGTCTCCACGAGCGCCGAGGCGAGGATGGTCAGCGAGCCGCCGTTCTCGATGTTGCGCGCCGCGCCGAAGAACTTCTTCGGCGGGTACAGCGCCGCGGCGTCCACACCACCCGAGAGGATGCGGCCCGACGCCGGCGCCGCGAGGTTGTAGGCGCGCGAGAGGCGGGTGAGCGAGTCGAGCAGCACGACGACGTCCTGGCCCAGCTCGACCAGGCGCTTGGCGCGCTCGATCGCGAGCTCGGCGACGATCGTGTGGTCCGACGCGGGGCGGTCGAACGTCGAGGCGATGACCTCGCCCTTGACCGTCCGCTCCATGTCGGTGACCTCTTCGGGCCGCTCGTCCACGAGCACCACCATGAGGTGGACCTCGGGGTTGTTCGCGGTGATCGCGTTGGCGATCTGCTGCATGATGATCGTCTTGCCGGCCTTGGGCGGCGCGACGATGAGGCCGCGCTGGCCCTTGCCGATCGGGGCGACGATGTCGATCACGCGCGGCGTGAGGCGGGTGGCCTCCGGGTTCTCCAGGCGCAGCCGCTCCTGCGGGTACAGCGGCGTCAGCTTGGTGAACTCGGGGCGCTGGCGCGCCTCCTCCGGCGTCATGCCGTTGACGGAGTCCAGCCGCACGAGGGCGTTGAACTTGCTGCGGACGTTCTTGCCCGCCGGCGGCTCCTCGCCCTCGCGGGGCTGGCGGATGGCGCCGACGATCGCGTCACCGCGGCGCAGGCCGGACTTCTTCACCTGGTTGAGGGAGACGTAGACGTCGCCCGCCCCGGGCAGGTAGCCGCTCGTGCGCACGAAGGCGTAGTTGTCGAGGATGTCCAGCACGCCGGCGACCGGCAGCAGGACGTCGTCCTCGCGCACCTCCACGTCGTCCAGGCCGGCGACGTCCGGGCCGCCCGGCCGGCCGCTGCGGTTGCGCTTGCGGTCCCGGCCACGGTCGCGACCCCGACGACGGCGCGAGCCGCGCTCGTCGTCGTCGTCCCGGCGCTGGCGCTCGTCGCGCTGGCCGCCCTGTGCCGGGCCGCTCTGCCCCTGACCGCCCTGCCCGCCGGAGCGCTGCTGGCCGGAGGAGTCGTTCGAGCGGCCCTGGCCCGAGCGCTGGCCGTCGCCGTCGCCCTGGTTGTTCTGGCCGTTGCCGGAGCGGCGGGCGCCGCGCTCGCGCGGGGCCGCGACGGCCTCCGCGAGCTGGGCGAGGCGCGCCTCGCGGTCGGCGTCGTTCTGGCCGCCGCGCTGCTCGCCGCCACGCTGGTCGCCGCCCCGTGCGGGCTGCTGCTCGGCGGGCGCCTCCGCGCGCTGCTGCGGCGCCGCGTCACCCTCGGACGAGCCGGCGGAGCGGGTGGCCCGGCGCGAGCGGCGCGGGGCCTCGGCGCCGTCGGCGCGCGGGGCGCGGGCGTCGCCCGAGGGCTGCCCGGAGCCGTGGTCGGCCGGCGCCTGGGCCGGGGCGTCGCTGCGGACCGTGGGCGCCACGGCGGTCGCCGCGGCGACCGGGGCACCGGCGGTGCGCGCGCCCTGGCCGCGCGCGGCCCGGATCGCGTCCTGCAGGTCGCTCTTGCGCATCCGGGACGTGCCCTTGACGCCCATGCCGGAGGCCAGCGCCTGGAGCTCGGCCAGACGCATCGAGCTCAGGTTCCCGGATGCGGCGGTGCCGTTCCGGCTGTCGGTGGTGTTCGTCACGAAGGACCCTTCCCCCTCGTATGCGGCCCGCAGATCTCGGGGCCGGGGTGGTTGCCGTCCGGCGCGGGGAGCGCCGAGACGCGTGGAACCTCGCATCAGTGGTACGACGACGTCGGCTGGCGGGGTTGGTGTTTCACCCTCTCGCGGGACTGTCGCGGCGGATCCTGCACCGCATCACGACCACCACGCACCTGGCTCTGACCGGGCACGCGGACGCGCGGCGCGGTCGAGAGGGGCCGTGCGGTGGAGAGGGATTGCCCTCGCGGTCGATCCCGAAGGCTCACCGCATCATATCACCTCACACACCGCCCCAGGCCGACCCGCCGCCCGTCACGCGGCGCGCCACCGCGCCGTCGTGGTCCACGCCCGGCCGCACCGCACGCCAGCCCGCCACGTCGTCGACGAGGTCGGCCAGCACGGCGTCGAGCCGACCCGTGCCGTCGCCCGCGGTGAGCACGAGGACCGTGGGACCGGCGCCCGAGATCGTGGCCGCGAGCCCCTCGGCGCGCAGGGCGCGCAACAGCTCGGCGGAGCCCGCCATCACGCTCGCGCGGTAGTCCTGGTGCAGCCGGTCCTCGGTGGCGTCGAGCAGCAGCTCCGGGCGCCGGGCCAGGGCCTCGACCAGCAGCCCCGCCCGCCCGGCGGTGAACGCCGCATCGCCGTGCGGCACCTCGGCCGGGAGCACGCCCCGGGCGCGGCTCGTCGCCAGGCGGGCGTCGGGGACCAGCACGGTGGCCTCGATGCGCTCGTCCACGTCGAGGTCCACGGCGCGGGGGCCGTCGCCCGACCGCCACGCCAGCGTCGCGCCGCCCCGGATCGCGGGCGCCGCGTTGTCGGGGTGCCCCTCGAACTCGGTCGCGATCCGCAGCACCGCGGCCGCGTCCAGGACGTGGGGGTCGGCCAGGAGCGCCCGCGCCGCGACGATGCCGGACACGACGGCCGCCGACGAGGACCCGAGGCCCCGCGCGTGCGGGATCCGGTTGACGCACCGCAGCCGGAGGCCGGTACGGGGCGCGCCGGCGAGCTCGAGCGTGTGCCGCAGGGCGCGCACGACGAGGTGGTCCTCGCCGAGCGGCACCTCCCCCGCCCCCTGCCCCTCGATCTCGACGACGACGTCGTCGGTCGCGAGGAGCTCGACCTCCAGGTCGTCGTACAGCGCGAGGGCCAGGCCCATCGCGTCGAACCCCGGGCCCAGGTTGGCGCTGGTCGCGGGAACACGGACCAGCACGTGGTCGGCGCCGAGCTGCATGCGCGTCTCCCTCTCGGGGCTCGGTCGGAACGGTGTCGGGCAGAGCGTTGTCGGGCGGAGCGGTGTCGGGCGGGTGTCAGCCCAGGCCGAGCGCGTCGGCGATGGACACGACGTCGGCGCCCACGCGGGTCGGGGCCACCTCGCCGCCGTCCGGCGTGCGCAGCGCCCACTGCGGGTCCTTGAGGCCGTGACCGGTGACGGTCACGACGATGCGCGCCCCGGCGGGGACCAGCCCGCGCTCGGCCCGCGCGAGCAGGCCCGCGACGCCCGAGGCGGACGCCGGCTCGACGAACACGCCGACCTCGGCGGACAGCACGCGGTGCGCGGCGAGGATCTGCTCGTCGGTGACCGACTCGATGACGCCGCCGGACGTGTCGCGGGCGGCCTCCGCCTGCTCCCACGACGCCGGGTTGCCGATGCGGATCGCGGTGGCGATCGTCTCCGGCTGGTCGACGGGGTGGCCCAGGACGATCGGCGCGGCGCCGGCCGCCTGGAAGCCCCACATCTGCGGCGTGCGGGTCGCGACCGCGCCGTGCGCGGCGCCGTCGTCCAGGCCCGCGTACTCGCGGTAGCCCTTCCAGTACGCGGTGATGTTGCCCGCGTTGCCGACCGGGAGGCAGTGGATGTCCGGCGCGTCGCCGAGGGCGTCGACGACCTCGAACGCGGCCGTCTTCTGTCCCTCGATGCGGTCCGGGTTGACGGAGTTCACCAGCTCGACCGGGTACACCTCGGCGAGCTTGCGCGCCGCGACGAGGCAGTCGTCGAAGTTGCCGTCCACCTGGAGCAGGCGGGCGCCGTGCGCGATCGCCTGGCTGAGCTTGCCCATCGCGATCTTGCCGTCCGGCACGAGCACGGCGCAGGTCATGCCCGCCCGGGTGGCGTACGCCGCCGCCGAGGCGGACGTGTTGCCCGTCGACGCGCACACGACGGCCTTCGCGCCGCGGCCGGCGGCCGCGGAGATCGCCGTCGTCATGCCGCGGTCCTTGAACGACCCGGTCGGGTTCATGCCCTCGACCTTGACGTACACGTCGGCGCCGGTACGGCCCGACAGCGCCGGGGCGGCCACGAGCGGGGTGCCGCCCTCGCCGAGCGTGACGATCCGCTCCGCCACGTGGGCGGGCAGCCGGTCGGCGTACTCGGTGATGACACCGCGCCACTGGTGGGCAGGCTGGGTCTTCGGCTGGTCGACCGGCATGGTCAGGCTCCCTCGACTCGCAGGACGGACGTGATCTCGTGCACCGGCTCGAGGCCGCGCACGGCCGCGACCGTCGCGGCGAGCGACGCCTCGCGGGCGGAGTGCGTGGTGAGCAGCAGCGCGGCGGTGCCCTCGGCGACGTCGACGGCGTAGGGCTCGTCGGGCGCCTGGCGGACCGTGTCGATCGACACGCCGTGGTCGGCGAGCACCTGCGCCACCTGGGCGAGCACGCCCGGGCGGTCGGCCACGACGAGCCGGACCTGGTAGCGCGTGACCGCGGCGTCGTGCGGCAGCACCGGCAGCGACGCGTACGCGGACTCGCGCGGCCCGCGCCCGCCGACCATCCGGTCCCGCGCGGCCGACACGAGGTCGCCGAGCACGGCGGACGACGTCGGGCGCCCGCCCGCGCCCTGCCCGTAGAACATCAGCGGGCCGGCGTCGTCGGCCTCGACGAAGACGGCGTTGAACGCCCCGCGCACCGCGGCGAGCGGGTGCGCGGCCGGCACCAGCGCGGGGTGCACGCGCACGGACACGCCCTCGGCGGTCTGCTCCGCGATCGCCAGCAGCTTCACGACGTGCCCGGTCTGCTGCGCGGCGGCGACGTCGGCCGCCGTCACGCCCGTGATGCCCTCGCACGCGACCTGCGCCAGCGAGACGCGCGTGTGGAACGCGAGCGACGCGAGGATCGCGGCCTTCGCCGCGGCGTCGTGCCCCTCGACGTCGGCCGTGGGGTCGGCCTCGGCGTACCCGAGGGTCTGCGCCTCCTTGAGCGCCTCCTCGAGGTCCAGCCCGTGCGTCGTCATCTGGTCGAGGACGTAGTTGGTGGTGCCGTTGACGATGCCGAGCACGCGGCGCACCTGGTCGCCGGCGAGCGACTCGCGCACCGGGCGGACGATCGGGATCGCACCCGCCACCGCGGCCTCGAACGACAGGTCGACGCCCGCCGCGTCCGCGGCCTCGAACAGCTCCGGGCCGTGCGCGGCGAGCAGCGCCTTGTTCGCCGTGACGACGCTCGCGCCGCCCGCGATCGCGCGGTGGATGAGGCCCCTTGCCGGCTCGATGCCGCCCATGAGCTCGATGACGAGGTCGGCGCGGTCGACGAGCGCGCCCGCGTCCTCGGTGAGCAGCTCGGCCGGCACGACGGTGCCGACGCCGTCGCGCGGGCGGCTCGCGTCACGCACGGCGATACCCACCAGCTCCAGGCGCGTGCCCGCGCGGGCGGCGAGGTCGTCGGCGTGCTCGATCAGCGTCCGCGCGACCTGGGAGCCGACGACGCCGCACCCGAGGAGCGCGACGCGCAGCACCGTGGGGGTCGGGTCGGCCGCCTGGCGGGGACGGGCCGCGGGTTCGGCCCCAGTCAGGGGCCCGGACGAGGGGGCTGCAGGCACGGGAGAACCTTCGGAACGGGATGCCGGGACGGGGTCAGGATAGCCGCGGCGCGCCGGCCGTCGGGCCGCCGTCCACGGGCGGCGACGACGGGCCGACGACGCGGCGTCGGGCGTCAGCCCTGGTCGAGCGCGAGCAGGTCGTCGACCGTCTCGCGCCGCACCAGCACGCGCGAGGCGCCGCCTGACACGGCGACCACGGGCGGACGGGTCAGCAGGTTGTAGTTCGACGCCATCGAGCGCCCGTACGCGCCGGTCGCGGCGACGGCGAGCAGGTCCCCCGCGCGCACGTCGCCGGGCAGCCGCACCTCGTGCACGACGATGTCGCCGCTCTCGCAGTGCTTGCCCACGACGCGCGCGAGCACGGGCTCCGCCGTCGAGGTTCGGCCGACGAGCTCCGCGTGGTACTGCGCCTCGTACAGGGCGGGGCGGATGTTGTCGCTCATGCCGCCGTCGACCGAGACGTAGGTGCGCACGCGGCCGTCGTCGAGCGCGACCGGCTTGACCGTGCCGACGGTGTAGAGCGTCAGGCCCGCCGGGCCGACGATCGCGCGCCCCGGCTCGATGGAGAGGCGCGGCAGCGGGGTGCCCAGCTCGGCGCAGACCGCGGCGACCGCGCTCGCGACGTCCTTGGCGATGCGGTCCGGGTCGAGCGGCACCTCCCCCGGCAGGTACGCGATGCCGTAGCCGCCGCCGAGGTCCACCTCGTCGACCAGCACGCCCGTGCGCTCCGCGAGCTCGGCGCGCAGCCGCAGCACAACGCGCGCCGCCGCCTCGAAGCCCGCCGGGTCGAGGATCTGCGAGCCGATGTGCGAGTGGATGCCCAGCAGGTGCAGCTCCGGGCGCCGGGCCACGGCGAGCAGCGCCTGCATCGCCGGCGGGTCGCCGCCCTCGTCCAGCGCGCCGGGGTTCACCGAGAGGCCGAACTTCTGGTCCTCGTGCGCGGTGGAGATGTACTCGTGCCCGCCGGCGTGCACGCCGGTCGTGACGCGCACCATGACGGGCGCCACGAGCCCGCGGGAGGCCGCGAGCGCCGCGACCCGGTCGATCTCGACGAGGGAGTCGACGATGATGCGGCCCACCCCGGCGTCGAGGGCCGCGAGGATCTCGGCGTCGGACTTGTTGTTGCCGTGCAGGCCGATCTCGGCGCCGGGGACGCCGGCGCGCAGGGCGACGGCGAGCTCCCCGCCGGACGCCGTGTCGACGCGCAGCCCCTCCTCGCGGGCCCAGCGCGCCACGGCCACCGTGAGCAGGGCCTTGCCCGCGTAGTACACGTCGACGCCGGCGCCCACCTCGGCGAACGCCGTCGCGAACGCCGTGCGGTAGCCGCGGGCGCGGGCCCGGAAGTCGGCCTCGTCGAGCACGTAGGCGGGGGTGCCGTGCTGGGCCGCGAGCGCGTCCACGGCGAGCCCGCCCACCTCGACGACGCCGTCGTCGCGCCGGCGCACGCCCGACGACCAGGGGACCCCGAGCACGCCCTCCTCGACCTGGGCGCCGGTCACATCCGCTCCGGGGCGGAGACGCCGAGCAGGTCGAGCCCGTTGGCCAGCACCTGGCGCACCGCGTCGTTCAGCCACAGGCGCGTGCGGTGCGTGTCCGTGACCTCCTCGTCCGGGTACGGCGTCACGCGGCACTCCTGGTACCACTTGTGGTAGTCCGCGGCGAGGGACTCGAGGTAGCGCGCGACGCGGTGCGGCTCGCGCAGCTCGGCCGCCTGGGTGACGATCCGCGGGAACTCGGTGAGGGCGCCGACCAGCGCCGCCTCGGTCTCGTGCGTGAGCAGCGCGGGGTCGAAGGCGTCGGAGCCGTCGGGGGCCACGCGCGCGACGGCGCGGTCGGTCGCGTTCCGGTCGACGGCGCAGGTGCGCGAGTGCGCGTACTGCACGTAGTAGACGGGGTTGTCGTTGCTCTGCTTGAGCATCTCCTCGCCCGACAGGGACAGCGGCGAGTCCGCCGGGTACCGGGCGAGCGAGTAGCGCAGCGGGTCGGAGCCCAGCCACTCGATGAGGTCGTCCATGTACAGGGCGTTGCCGCGGCGCTTGCCCATCCGCTCGCCGCCGATGTTGACGAGCTGGCCGATGAGCACCTCGATGTTCGCCTCCGGGTCGTCGCCCGCGCACGCGGCGATGGCCTTGAGGCGGTTGATGTACCCGTGGTGGTCGGCGCCGAGCAGGTAGATCTTGCCCGGGAACCCCCGGTCCTTCTTGGACAGGTAGTACGCGGCGTCGGCGGCGAAGTAGGTGGGCTCGCCGTTCGCGCGGATCATCACGCGGTCCTTGTCGTCGGCGAAGTCCGTGGTGCGCAGCCACACCGCACCGTCGACGTCGAAGACGTGCCCCTGCTCGCGCAGGCGGGCGACCGCCTGCTCCACCGCGCCCGAGTCGTGCAGCGTGCGCTCGGAGAACCAGACGTCGAAGTGCACGCCGAACGCGTCGAGGGTGCGGCGGATCGCCTCGAGCTGGGCCTGGTAGCCGAGCTCGCGGGCCGTCCTGAGGGCCTCGTCCGCCGGGAGCGACAGGAGGTCGGGCTCCTGCTCGAGCACCTCGGCGGCACGCTCGGCGACGTACTCGCCGGGGTAGCCGCCCTCGGGCACGTCCTCGCCCTTCGCGCGGGCGATGATCGACGCGGCGAACTTGTCCATCTGCGCGCCCGCGTCGTTGATGTAGTACTCGGCCGTCACGTCGGCACCGGCCGCGCGCATGATCCGCGCGAGCGCGTCGCCGAGCGCCGCCCAGCGGGTGTGACCGATGTGCAGCGGGCCCGTCGGGTTGGCCGAGATGAACTCGAGGTTGTGGACCTGGCCCGCGAGGGCGTCCGTGCGGCCGTACGCGTCGCCGGCGGTGACGATCGTGCGCGCCAGCTCGCCCGCGGCGCCGGCCTCGAGCGTGATGTTGAGGAAGCCCGGCCCGGCGACGTCGGCCGCCTTGATCCCCGGCGTCGCCGCGAGGCGGGCCGCCAGGTCCTCCGCGAGCGCACGCGGCGTCGTGCCCGCCTTCTTCGCGAGCTGCAGCGCCACGTTGGTGGCCCAGTCCCCGTGCTCGCGCTGCCGGGGTCGCTCCACGTGCACCGACGCGGGGACGGCGTCGGCAGGCAGGGCGAGGGTGCCGTCGGCCACGGCCGAGGCGAGGGCAGCGCTGAGTGCTCGGGAGAGCTCGTCGGGGGTCACCGGGCGATTCTACAAAGGCGGCGGGCCGCCCGGCTCTCGCCGGGATGGCGGGATCGGCGACGATGTGCCGGCCGACGCCCAGGTGCTGGTAGTCTCGTGCACCGTGCCGAGCGGTTTTCCGTCCGGCGCCCGCGCCTGTAGCTCAGTGGATAGAGCGTCTGCCTCCGGAGCAGAAGGTCGGGGGTTCGAATCCCTTCAGGCGCACCGAGAACGAGGGCGGGTCCGCGGCGGCGGGCCCGCCCTCGTCGTCTTCCGCTGCCCATCAATACACTCCCGCCGTGAGTCACGGATCCGCGGAGCCGACCGAGGTCTTCGCTCTCTCCCGCCACACCTCGGCGGTCGCTCGCCCGTGTGCATCCCGCTCACCGCCGTGGGGCGGCGCGAGGACGACCTCCTCGAGGCCTTCGAGCGGCTGGGGCACCTGCGCCCCGGCTTCTACCGCGGCACATCGTCGTCGACGGAGTACCCGCTGCTGCTTCCTGACCCGGAAGCGGCACCGGGTACTACGTCGACGACGGTTTCGAGCCGCGATCAGTGCGCGGGGGCCAGACCCGGCATCGCGTCGAGGTCGAGGTCCGGGTTCTTCTCCTGCGTCTTGACGAGCGCCTTGGCCTCGGCGTCGGTGTCGACCGACGGCATGGAGCCCGGCAGCGGCTTGCCCGCGCTCTCCCTGACGAAGCCGACGGTGATCGCGCCGATCAGCGCGAAGCCCATGAGGTAGTAGGCCGGCGCCATGCTCGACCCGGTGGCCTGCGTCAGCGACTCGACGATGAGCGGCGTCGTGCCGCCGAAGATCGCCAGGGCGACGTTGTACGCCAGGCCCATCGAGCGGTAGCGCACGGCCGTGGGGAACATCGCGGGCAGCGTCGCCGCCTGCACGCCGACCATGCACGCCACCGGCACGGCCATGAGGCACAGGCCGAGCAGCGTCGACCACACGTGGCCCATCGCCAGGAACAGGAAGGCCGGCACCGCGAGCACCGCGAGCGAGCCCGCGCCGAACCACAGCAGCGGACGACGACCGACACGGTCGCTGACCGGGCCCGCCACGAGGATCATCACCGCGAGCAGCACCAGCACGGGCACGGTGAGCAGGGTGCCCGCCGTCGGCTCGTAGCCGAGCGTGTCGGTGAGATAGGTCGGCATGTAGCTCGTCAGGGCGTAGCCGGCGGTGTTGGCGACGGCCACGAGGACCATCGCGACGGCGAGCGGGCGCCACTGCGAGCGCAGCGTGACGTCGGTGGGCGCGGGGACCTCGGCGCCGTGGGTCTTCGCGGCCTCGGCCGCGACCTGCTGCGCCTGGAAGGCCGGGGACTCCTCGATCTTCAGGCGGAACCACACGGCGAACGCGCCGATCGGCCCGGCGACCAGGAACGGGATGCGCCACCCGCCGTCGAGCATGGCCTGCTCGCCGAGCGTCACCTGCAGCACCGTCACGACGACGGCGCCGAGCGCGAAGCCCAGGTAGCTGCCGAAGTCGAGGAACGAGGCCGCCCAGCCGCGGCGGCGGTCGGGGGCGTGCTCGGCGACGAAGGTCGTGACGCCGGCGTACTCGCCGCCGGTGGAGAAGCCCTGCAGCAGCTTGAGGAGCACGAGCAGCAGCGGCGCCGCGACGCCGAGGACGCCGTACGTCGGCAGCAGCCCGATGAGGAACGTCGAGGCGGCCATCATCACGAGCGTGAAGGCGAGCACCTTCTGGCGGCCGACCTTGTCGCCGATGCGGCCGCAGACGATGCCGCCCAGCGGACGCGCCACGTAGGTGGCGGCGAACACGCCGAGGGAGAAGAGGATCTGCACGCCGGACGACGCCTGCGGCAGGAACACGGCACCCATCGTCACGGCCAGGTAGCCGTAGACGCCGACGTCGTACCACTCCATGAGGTTGCCGACGGCGGTGCCGCCGATCGTCTTCTTGAGCATGGAGTTGTCCACGACGGTGACGTCGGAGACGCGGAGCCTGCGGCGCGCGGCCCGGGCGGCCGGGGCGTTCGCAGGGGTGGTGCCGGTCGGTTCCTGAGGCAGTACGGCGGTCATGTTTCCTTCCGTGGCCGGCGCGGCGTGCACGCGGTGTGACGCAGCGGCCCGGCCCGTGACAGGGAGCCGGCGTCCGCTGCGAGAGCGGACGCCGAGCCCGAACATGGGCGGCCACGTTACCGATCCTTGACCGAGAATCAAGTTCGTCAGGGCAACCACGAGCCGAGGACCGACCCCTGCGCGACGCCGTCACCTGCGGCGACACCGTTCCTTGACGAGTCATTCGTGAAGCCCACCACAGGCGTCGCCACGGGCCCTCGCACCGCCGTCCCGGTGCGGTCCGGCGGCCGCACACGCTGGACCCAGCGTTCACCGGGCGTTACGTTCTCGGAGCGGCCCGGACACGGGCGGCGACGACGCCCGCACACGATGTCTGCTGAGGCCTGCACAGGGAGGACTCCCCCGCATGATCGACCACGAGGTCCGCGTCTACCGTTCCGACGAGCCGCTGCCCCGCGAGGGGCAGCTCGCGTGGAAGATCGCGGAGGTCGCGGCCGAGCAGCTCGACCCGACGCCGGAGGTCGCCGACATGGTGATCAACCGCGTCATCGACAACGCCGCGGTGGCGACGGCGTCGCTGGGCCGCGGCCCGATCCTCGCGGCCCGCACGCAGGCGGAGGCGCACCCGGTCTCCCGCGGCGGCGCGGGGTCGACGGTCTTCGGCTCCCCCGAGCGCACCAGCCCCGAGTGGGCGGCCTGGGCGAACGGCGTCGCCGTGCGCGAGCTGGACTACCACGACACGTTCCTCGCGGCCGAGTACTCGCACCCCGGCGACAACATCCCGCCCGTGCTCGCCGTCGCGCAGCACCTGGGCCGCAGCGGCGCGGAGCTCCTGCGCGGGATCGTCACGGGCTACGAGATCCAGGTGGACCTCGTCAAGGGCATCAGCCTGCACGCGCACAAGATCGACCACGTCGCCCACCTCGGCCCGTCGGCGGCGGCGGGCATCGGCACGCTGCTCGGCCTGCCCGCGGAGACCATCTACCAGGCGGTCGGCCAGGCCCTGCACACGACGACGGCGACGCGGCAGTCGCGCAAGGGCGAGATCTCCACGTGGAAGGCCCACGCCCCCGCGTTCGCGGGCAAGATGGCGGTGGAGGCCGCCGACCGTGCGATGCGCGGGCAGACCTCCCCCAGCCCGATCTACGAGGGCGAGGACGGCGTGATCGCCTGGCTGCTCGACGGGCCCGACGCCCGGTACACCGTGCCGCTGCCCGCCGCGGGCGAGGCACGGCGCGCCATCCTCGACACGTACACCAAGGAGCACTCCGCCGAGTACCAGGCGCAGGCGTGGATCGACCTCGCCCGCCGCCTCGGCACCGAGCGGCCCGAGCTGCGCGACCCGGCGAACGTCGTCGCCGTGGTGCTGCACACGAGCCACCACACGCACTACGTCATCGGCTCCGGCTCGGGCGACCCGCAGAAGTACGACCCCACGGCCAGCCGCGAGACGCTGGACCACTCGATCCCCTACATCTTCACGGTCGCGCTGCAGGACGGCGCCTGGGACCACGTCGGCAGCTACGCCCCCGAGCGCGCCGCCCGCCCGGACACCGTGGAGCTGTGGCGCAAGGTCACCACCGCCGAGGACGCCGAGTGGACCCGCCGGTACCACTCGAGCGACCCGGACGAGAAGTCGTTCGGCGGCCGCGTGGAGATCGAGCTCGCGGACGGCTCGCGGGTCGTCGAGGAGATCGCCGTCGCCGACGCGCACCCGCTGGGCGCCCGCCCGTTCGCCCGCGAGCAGTACGTGGCGAAGTTCCGCACGCTGGCCGCCGGGGTCCTGGCCGACGAGGAGACGGAGCGGTTCCTCGACCTCGCCCAGCGGCTGCCGGAGCTGTCCGCCGACGAGCTGTCCGGCCTCACCGTCACGCCGCTCGCCGACCCGCTCGCGACCCACCCCGTCGCGCGCGGCATCTTCTGAGACCCGGAGGGCGACCGTGCTCTACTCGACCACCACCCCCGCCGCCAAGCGCGCCACGTTCTGCGAGCGGCTGCGTTCCGGGGAGCTCCTGCAGCTGCCCGGCGCGTTCAACCCGCTCGCGGCGCGGCTGATCCAGGACAAGGGCTTCGACGGCGTCTACGTCTCGGGGGCGGTCGTGGCCGCCGACCTGGGGCTGCCCGACGTCGGGCTGACGACGCTCACCGAGGTCGCGACCCGCGCGGGGCAGATCGCCCGCATGACCGACCTGCCCACCCTCGTGGACGCCGACACCGGCTTCGGCGAGGCGATGAACATGGCCCGCACCGTGCAGACGCTGGAGGACGCGGGCGTCGCGGGCCTGCACGTCGAGGACCAGGTGAACCCCAAGCGGTGCGGGCACCTCGACGGCAAGCAGGTCGTGGACGAGCCGACGGCGCTGCAGCGGGTGCGCGCGGCGGTCGCCGCGCGGCGCGACGAGAACCTGCTGGTCATGGCCCGCACCGACGTGCGCGCCGTGGCGGGGCTCCCGACCGCCGTCGACCGCGCGAAGGCACTCGTCGACGCCGGTGCGGACGCGATCTTCCCCGAGGCCATGCGCGACCTGGCGGAGTTCGAGGCCGTCGCGAGCGCCGTCGACGTCCCCGTGCTGGCCAACATGACGGAGTTCGGCAAGTCCGAGCTGTTCACGACGACGCAGCTCGCCGACGCGGGCGTGGCCCTCGTCATCTACCCCGTCTCGCTGCTGCGCCTGGCGATGGGCGCGGCCGAGCGGGGCCTGGACGCGCTGCGCGCGGAGGGCTCGCTCGCGGGGCAGGTCGAGCACATGCAGACCCGCGCGCGGCTCTACGAGCTGCTCGACTACGCCGCCTACTCGACGTTCGACACGGACGTCTTCGACTTCAGCCTGGACGACAACCTGCACGGCTGACGGCCGCGCCGTCTCCGCCGACATCGCAGCGAAGGAGCATCGATGACAGAGCACACCGGGCCCGAGCCGGAGGTCCGACGCGGGCTGGCGGGGGTGGTCGCCGACGTGACGGCCGTCTCCAAGGTGGACCCCGAGACCAACTCGCTGCTGTACCGCGGCTACCCGGTCCAGGACCTGGCGGCGACCTGCCCGTTCGAGGCGGTGGCGTGGCTGCTGTGGCACGGCGAGCTGCCGACCGCCGACGAGCTCGCCACCCTGCGTGCGACCGAGCGCGAGCACCGTCCGCTCGCCGACGACGTGCGCGCCGCGATCGACCTCCTGCCCGTCACCGCGCACCCGATGGACGAGGTGCGCACGGCGGTGAGCGTCATCGGCGCCCGCGAGGCCGCGGGCCTCACCGCCCTGGAGGCGGCCGCCGACGCCGACGTCAACCTCGAGCGCAGCGTGCGGCTCTTCGCGGCCCTGCCGGCCGTCGTCGCGTACGGGCAGCGCCGCCGCCGCGGGCTGGGTCCCGTGGCCCCGCGCGACGACCTGGACTTCTCCGCGAACTTCCTGTGGACGACGTTCGAGGTCGAGCCGGAGCCGGTGGTCGTCGACGCGTTCAACCGGTCGATGATCCTGTACGCCGAGCACTCGTTCAACGCCTCCACGTTCACGGCACGGGTGATCACGTCCACGCTCAGCGACCTGCACTCGGCCGTCGTGGGCGCGATCGCCGCGCTGAAAGGGCCGCTGCACGGCGGCGCCAACGAGGCGGTCATGGAGACGCTGGCCGAGATCGGCACCGCCGAGCGGGCCGCGGCCTGGCTCGACGACGCGCTCGCCGCCAAGCGCAAGATCATGGGCTTCGGGCACCGCGTCTACAAGCACGGCGACTCGCGCGTGCCGACCATGAAGGCCGCCCTCGACACCCTCGTCGAGCACTACGACCGCCCCGACCTGGCCGCCCTCTACGACGCGCTGGAGTCCGAGTTCGTGCGCCGCAAGGGCATCTACCCGAACCTCGACTACCCGTCGGGCCCGGCCTACCACCTCATGGGGTTCGAGACGGCCACGTTCACGCCGCTGTTCGTCGCCGCCCGCGTCACCGGCTGGACGGCGCACATCATGGAGCAGCAGGCCGCCAACGCCCTGATCCGCCCGCTGTCCGCGTACGTGGGTCCGGCGCGGCGCGAGGTCCCCGGCCCCGCGGCCCCGTGAGCGGCGACCGGGACGCCCCGTCCGCCGCGTCGTCCTTCGGGACGGCGGCCGGCGCGTACGCCGAGCACCGCCCGGACTACGCGGCGGCCGCGGTGCGCTGGACGCTGCGGGCGGCGCCGGGCCCGCGGGTGCTCGACCTCGGCGCGGGGACGGGCAAGCTGACCGCCGCCCTGCTCGACCCGGCGGTCGTCCCGGGCGCGGAGGTCGTCGCCGTCGAGCCGGACCCGGCGATGCTGGCCGAGCTGCGGCGGGGGCGGCCGGGCGTCCGCGCCCTGGCGGGCAGCGCCGAGTCGATCCCGCTGCCCGACGGCTCCGTCGACGCCGTGCTCGCGGGCAACGCCCTGCACTGGTTCGACCTGGCGGTCGCAGGGGCCGAGATCGCCCGCGTGCTCGCCCCCGGCGGCGTCCTGGCCGGGCTCTGGAACCTCCTGGACGACGACGTCGCCTGGGTCGCCGGGCTCGCCGACGCGGGCGGGAGCGCGGCCGTGGGGCCGCGGGACACACCGACCGCCTGGCGCCGCGCGACCGCCGACCTGCTCCCGCCCGCCGGGGAGGGGTGGTCGGCCCGGGCGGAGCGGGCGGAGTTCCCGCACGGTCAGCGCCGCACCGCCGACTCCCTCGTCGCGACCCTCGCGACCCGCGCCGGGATGCTCGTCATGCCGGAGGCGGAGCGCGCGGCCACGACGGCGCGCATCCGCGCGTACCTCGCGGGCCGGACCGAGACGGCGCAGGGCGAGTTCACCCTGCCGATGCGCACCGGCGTGCTGCGCGTGCGGCGCACCTGGACCGACACCGCCGGGCCGCGGGACCGGACCGTCGCCGCGGCCCACTAGGCTCGTGGCCATGTCCGCCGACTACTCCGACTTCGAGTTCGAGCGCCGGTTCTTCGTCCGCGAGCTGCCGGACGCGCTGCGCGACGCGCCCGCCCTGATCGTCCAGTCCTACTTCCTCTCGGACGGCGGCTACGCGCTGCGCGTGCGGGTGCAGGCGACGGGCGTCGAGGCGCGGCTGGGCCCCGACAGCGACGCGCGTGACGTCCTCGAGCTCTACCGCTCGCGCGTCGACTTCGCCGCGGTCACGGTCAAGGGCCCGTCGGTGGGCGGCACCCGGTACGAGGCGGAGCGCCCGCTCGAGCCGAACGTCGGCGCGGAGCTGGTGCGCCGCGGCGGCGCGCAGGTCATCAAGACGCGCTACGCGGCCTGGCTGGGCGCCGACGGCTGGTCGATCGACGTCTTCGGCGGCGCCAACGCGCCGCTCATCGTCGCCGAGTGCGAGCGCTCGGGCCCGGTCACGGACCTCCAGATCCCCGACTTCTGCGTCACCGAGCTCACCGACGACCGCCGGTTCTCCAACGAGTCCCTCGCCGTCGACCCCTTCCGCGGCTGGTCCGCCGCGTACGCCCAGGAGCTCGCCGCCCAGGGCCCGCGCTTCCGCGACGACTTCGGCGGCAACACGACGATCACGACCTGACGCCGCACGGCCCGCGGATCGTCGTCGGTCGAGCCTGTCGAGACCACGGCCGGGTGTCGACGGGCTCGACCAGCGGGACTGGACGAGCCCGGGTTCGAGACTGCCGTGAGGGATCAGGAGAGCGGGAGGTGCAGGATCCTTCGCGCGGTCGTATCCCTCCCGAAGTGGAGCGCCCCCTGGGGCGCGTGAACGCGACCGCGCGAAGGATCCTGCAC
>NZ_JBHTVC010000061.1:0-29167 GCF_042793275.1 Isoptericola sp. NPDC056578 | reverse complement strand
GTGCACCTTCTGAGACGTCAGAAGGTGCACAACCGCCTGTTCGGCGGTGCTCGGTGGGGTCAGGCGATCGCGTCGAGGACGGCGAGGTCGTCGTCGGTGAGCCGCAGGGCCGCGGCGGCGACGTTCTGCTCCAGGTGCGCGACGCTCCCGGTGCCGGGGATGGCGAGGACGTGCGGCCCGCGGTGCAGGGTCCACGCGAGCCGCACCTGGGTCGGCGTCGCGTCGTGCCGTGCGGCGACGGCGGCCACCTGCTCCGCACCGGTCTCGTCCGGGGTTCCTCCCGGCACCGCCCCGGGAACGGCCGCTCCCATGGAGAAGAACGGCACGAATGCGATGCCGAGCTCGCCGCACCGGGCGAGGAGGCCGTCGTCGGCCCGCTCCGTGAGTCCGTACCGGTTCTGCACGCACACGACGGGCGTGATCTCCAGCGCCTCCTCGAGCTGCTCCGGCAGCACGTTGGAGACGCCGACGTGCCGCACCAGGCCCGCGTCGCGGAGCTCGGCGAGGGCGCCGACGTGCTCGGCCACCGACCCGGGCTCGCGCCCCAGGCCGGTGCCCCAGCGCAGGTTCACGACGTCCAGCTGGTCCAGTCCGAGCTGGCGGATGTTCTCCTCGACCTGGCTGCGCAGCTGGTCGGGCCGCGCGTACGGCTCGAAGGCGCCGTCGCGGGACTGGGAGGCGCCGATCTTCGTGGTGATCACCAGGTCGTCGGCGTAGGGCTGCAGGGCGGCCCCGATCAGCTCGTTCGCGGACCTCGTCGGGAAGAAGTAGAACGCGGCGGTGTCGACGTGGTTCACGCCCAGCTCGACGGCGCGGCGCAGCACGGCGATCGCGTCCTCGCGCGGTCGGGGGGTCGCGGACCCGAAGGAGCCGACGAGCCGCATGGCGCCGAGGCCGAGCCGGTTCACGGTGCGGTCGCCGAGCTGCCAGGTGCCGGCAGCGGCGGCGTCGGGAACGGCGGCGGACACCGTGGTGGGGGTGGTGGCGGTGGTGGCGGTGGTGGTGGTGGAGGCTGTGGTCGAGGTCGTCATGCCGTCCAGCCTTGCCGCGGTCACGCCGGGACGGACGCGGATGGCAGCTTGTTGCCGCCCCTGGCAGGACCTTGCCACCCGGGTGCAGGATCGAGGGCATGCAGACCGGAGAGGCCGTCACGATCGTCCGGGGCGAGGAGGAGCTCCTCGCCCGCACCGCGCACCTGTTCGCCACCGCGACCGACGTGGCGTGCGCCGCCAACGACCTGTTCACCTGGCAGGCGGCGCACCGGGCGGAGGGTCTCGCGGCGGAACGTCCGCCGCGGGGCGCGGCGACCGTCCGCAAGGTCTACCGGTCCGGCGTCCTGCTCGACCCCGTCGCCACCCGGCACCTCAAGCTGCTGCGCGACCGGTACGGCGCGCAGGTGCGCATCACCACCGACGAGATCAACGAGACGATCGTGCTGGACCGCCGGCTCGTGATCCTGGCGGGCGACCTCCAGGCCGGGCGCCGCTCCTACAGCGTGATCACGCAGCCCGAGGCGGTGCAGGGCGTCACCTCGTTGTTCGACGCGGCCTGGCGGTCGGCGACCGACCTCGCCGTCTTCGACGCCGGCATCGCCGAGATCCGCGCGATCGCGCCCCAGGTGCTCGACCTGCTCGGTCAGGGCGTCAAGGACGAGACCGCCGCCCGTGCCATGGGGATGGGGGTGCGCACGTACCGCCGCCGCGTCGCCGAGCTGATGGCGGCCCTCGGCGCGGGCTCGCGGTTCCAGGCGGGCGTGCGGGCGCGGGAGCTCGGCCTGGTCTGAGCGGTCCTCAGCCGTGCCGGGTGGGCACGTACACGAGCTCCTGGGTGCGGCCGTCGAGCGTGCGCGTCTCCACGAGCTCGAGGTCGAAGTCCGCGGCCCCGCGGAACAGCGGGTCGACGCCGGTCTGCCCGGTGATCACCGGGAACAGGGTCACCCGGAGCTCGTCGACCAGGCCCGCGGCCATCAGGGCCCGGTTGAGCGACAGGCTGCCGTGCGACCGCAGGGGCACGGGGGACTCCTGCTTGAGCCGGCCGACGACGTCGACCGCGTCGCCGGCGGCGACGGTCGCGCCGCCCGGCCACTCGAGGGGTTCGCGCAGGGTGCTCGACACCACGGTCGCGGGCGTGCGGACCATGCGGGTGACCCACGGGTCGCGCACGTCGGAGTCGGCGGTGCCCGCGGCGAGCATCTGCACGAACGCCCGGTACGTGGTGGCGCCGAGGACCATCCGCTGCTCGGTGTCGAACAGGTGGAGCCGGTGCTCGAGCAGCTCGGGTCCCTGCTTGCCCCAGTAGCCGGTCCAGTCGCCGTGCGCGGCGCCGAACCCGTCCAGGCTGGAGAAGACGTCGAACGTGTAGGTCGTGGCCATGGTCAGCTCCTCGGTCGGCAGGCCGCCGCAGTTCTTGAACATGACTGTACGACTTCGGCGTCCTAGCCGCCCGGGCGCACGAGTCCCGTCTCGTAGGCCAGCACGACGAGCGCGGCGCGGTCGCGGGCGTCGAGCCGCGTGAGCAGCCGGCTGACGTACGTGCGCGCGGTGGCGGGGCTGAGGTACAGGTCGCGGGCGATCTCGTCGTTGGTCAGCCCGCGGCCCACCCGCACGAGCACCTCGCGCTCGCGCTCGGTGAGGCCGGCGACGGCGACGTCGTCGAGCCGGCGTGGCGCGGCGGCGACGGCGCGCATCGCCGCGGCCGTGACGGCGGGGGACAGCAGCGAGTCGCCGGCGGCCACGGTGCGGATCGCGGCGCGCAGGTCGTCGGGGGAGACGTCCTTGAGGAGATAGCCGGCCGCGCCCGCGCGGATCGCCTCGACCACGTGCTCGTCCTCGTCGAACGTGGTGAGGACGAGCACGCGGACGTCCCGCAGCGCCGGGTCCTCGACGATCGCCCGCGTCGCCCCGATGCCGTCCAGGGCGGGCATCCGCACGTCCATCAGCACGACGTCGGGCCGCAGCTCGCGCACCCGCGACAGGCCGGCACGGCCGTCGGCCGCCTCGCCGACGACCGTGATGTCGCCGTCGAGCTCCGCCAGCGGTCGCAGCCCGGCGCGCACCAGCTCCTGGTCGTCGACCAGCACCACCCGGATCATGCGTCCAGCCTCGCCGGGAGGTCCGCGACGACGGCGAACCCGCCGCCCGGCGCGTCGCCCGCGGTGAGCCGGCCGCCCAGCAGGCCCGCGCGCTCGCGCATCCCGGCCAGCCCTGCCCCGGTGCCGGGGGCGGGACCGGTGCCGCGGCCGTCGTCGGTCACGGCCAGGCGGAGGCGTCCGTCGTCGACGTCCGCCTCGACCCGGACGTGCCGGGCGTCCGCGTGGCGCAGCACGTTGGTCAGCGCCTCCTGGGCGATGCGGTACGCGGCGGCGTCGATCGCGTCGCCCAGGGCGCCGGGCGCGACGGCGTCGACCACCTCGACGTCGACGCCCGCGGCCCGCACCGGTGCGACGAGGCCGTCGAGGCCCGCCAGGCCGAGGGCGCCGCGCGGCGCGGCGCCGGGCGCGGGCTCGCGCAGCACCTTCACCGTGGCCCGCAGCTCGTCGAGGGTGCCTGACGCCGCCTCCCGGACGCGGGCGAGCGCGTCGCGCGCGGCGACGTCGTCCCGCCCGACCGCCTCGTCCGCGACGCCGGCGTGCAGCGCCACCACGGACAGGTGGTGCCCGACGGTGTCGTGCAGGTCGCGGGCGATGCGCAGCCGCTCCGCCTGCAGCCGCTCCTGCGCGGCGTGCGCCTCCTGCTCCGCCGTGAGCTCGCGGACCAGCGCGGCGCGTTCACGGGCCTCGCGCGCCAGCCGGACGGCGACGCCGAGCGCGACCGCCGCCGCGGTGAGCGCGACGTTGGTGACCAGGTCGTAGGCCGTGAGCGCGGCGCTCGGGTCGACGTCGTCGCCGGTGACGCGGAACCAGGTGGCGACCGCGACGAGCACGACGCCGGTACCGGCCGCCCAGCCGGTCCGGCCGCGCTCCGCCGCCGCGTACAGCGCGGTGACCGCGGGCAGCACCATGCCGATCGGCGCGAAGCCGAGGGCGTAGTACGCGCACACGCCGAGGAACGTGAGCACGAGCATCGTGCGCGGGGCGACGCGGCGCAGCAGCACCAGCGCGCCGAACCCCACCGCGAACAGGTAGGCCGCCGCGCCGGCGTCGCCCTGGCCCGACGGGTCGGCCGCGATGACGACCGCGACGACGAGCGTCGACGCCAGCGCCAGGACGACGTCGGTCACCCACGGACTCGGCGGCGCCGTCACGGACGAGGTCATGCCGCCAGGCTAGGCGCCGCCACTGCTCGGCGGCGGGGTGGTCCGGGTCCGGTCAGGGTCGGTGTCGCCCCCGGGCGACAGCAGGAGACGCTCCCGGGCCGATGTGGCGCCCCCGGGCGACGGGGATCGTCGGGGCATGACCTCGAACCAGCACCTTCCCCAGCCCGCTCCCCAGCCCCGCCCCCAGCCCTCGGCGCCGCCCTCGATGACGGCGCCGCCGCGCGCCGGCATCTCCTGGCCGCTCGTCGCGGGGCTCGCGTCGATGGCGCTGCTCTGGCCGCTCACCGGGCTCACGGGCCTCGGCGGCACGGGCGCGCCGCGCGCGCTCGGCATCGTCGCGCTCACCGCCGTCGTGTGGATCGGGGTGGTCGGGTTCGGCCGCGTGCCCCGGCCGGTCGCGACCCTGACCCTGACGGGCCTCGCCTTCGGCGTCGTCGCCCTGCTCGTCTCGACCCTGTTCGGCGGCATGTCGGTCGGGTTCGGCGACGACGGCGCCCCGGCCTGGACGGCGCTCCCCGCCCTCGCGATGGACGCCGGCTGGGGCGCGCTCGCGGGCGTCGTCGCGCTCGGCGTCCAGAAGGCCCGCGGCGGCGCCCGATGACGACGCCGGCACGACGACCGACGCGCCGCGCGGTGCTGCGCGCGGCGGCGCTCGCCGCCGTCGTCCCCCTGGTGGCCTCGGGGTGCGGCGCGATCCCCGGCTCCGTGACGCCGGTGGACGAGCCGGCGTTCGACCGCGCGCTGCCGGTCCCGCCGCTCGCGGAGTCCGACGTGGTGGACGGCGTGCGGACGTTCCGCCTCACCGCGCAGGAGGGCACGGCCGAGCTGCTGCCCGGCACCCGGACCCCGACCTGGGGCTTCGACGGGCCGTACCTCGGCCCCACGCTCCGGGCGGAGCGGGGCGAGAAGGTGGCCGTCGAGGTGACCAACGACCTCGACGTCACGACCTCCGTGCACTGGCACGGCATGCACCTGCCCGCCGCGATGGACGGCGGCCCGCACCAGCCCGTGGAGCCGGGCGCCACGTGGCGGCCCACCTGGCGGATCGACCAGCCCGCCGCGACGCTCTGGTACCACCCGCACCCGCACGGCGAGACGGAGGAGCACGTGTACCGCGGCCTGGCCGGGCTGTTCCTGCTCGACGACGACGCGTCGCGGGCCGCCGACCTGCCGCAGGATTACGGCGTCGACGACGTCCCCGTCGTCGTGCAGGACAAGGTGCTCGACGACGCCGGGCGGCTCGTGCTGGAGGACGACGGCGGCGAGCCGGGCACGCTCGGCGGCACGGTCGTGACGAACGGCGTCGCGGGGGCGTACCAGCAGGTCACGACCGATCGGGTGCGGCTGCGGCTGCTCAACGGGTCGACCGCCCGCACGTACTCCCTCGGGTTCGCGGACCGGGGGATGGTCCTCGTCGCGACGGACGGAGGGCTCCTCGACGCCCCGGTGCGCCTCGACCGGGTGCGGCTCGCCCCGGGCGAGCGGGCGGAGGTGGTGGTCGCGATGTCGCCGGGCGAGACGACGCGGCTGCGCTCCGCCGAGACGGACCTGGGCAGCGTCGCCGCGCCGTTCGCGATGGGCGGCAACGACGCGTTCGACGTGCTGGAGCTGCGTGCCGCGGACGAGCTCGCGCCCTCGCCGGTGCCGTCGTGGGGGCCGTCGGAGCACGCCGCCGAGGACGCGCTGCACGAGGAGGACGCGACCGTGACCCGCACGTTCGACCTCGACGAGCGCACCATCAACGGCGAGCGCATGGACGCCGGGCGCATCGACGAGGTCGCGACCGTCGGCAGCACCGAGGTGTGGGAGGTGCGCAACACCATCCCCATGCCGCACAGCTTCCACGTGCACGACGTGCAGTTCCGCGTCCTCACGGTCGACGGCCAGGCGCCGCCGCCCGAGCTCGCGGGCCCGAAGGACACCGTCTACCTGGAGCCGCGCCGCACCTACCGGCTGCTGATGCGGTTCGAGGACTACACGGACGACGTGCTGCCGTACATGTACCACTGCCACATGCTGCTGCACGAGGACGAGGGGATGATGGGCCAGCTCCTCGTCGTCGAGCCGGGGTCCGACGCCGGGCCGGGGCCGTCGGCGGCGCTCTCGGGTCACGACGCCGGGCACGACGGCGGGCACGACGCCTCCGGTCCCGTGGTGGGCGACGGGTACGGGCCGCGAGGCGCGGCCGCGGCGCACGACCACGGGTGACGTGCCACGCTGGCCGCGTGATCGCGCTGCTGTCGGCCCCGACGAACCTCGGCCTGCGCCCGCCGGCCCCGGGCAGGGCGCCGGGTACCTGGCGCGCGCCGGAGGCGCTGCGCGCGGCGGGCCTGCACCGGCGCCTGGAGGCGGCGGGGGCCGTCGACGCGGGCGTCGTCGAGCCGGCCCCGTACGTGGACGACGACGGCCGCCGCCCGCCCGGCACGATCCGCAACCAGGCGGCGGTCGTCGACCACGCGCGGCGTCTCGCACGGCGGGTCGTGGAGCTGGTCGACGGCGGGCGGGCGCCGCTGGTGCTCGGCGGCGATTGCAGCCTGCTCGTCAGCGCCGGCCTCGCGCTGCGCTCGGTCGGGGCGGCACGGGGCGGCGGGCTGGTCCACGTGGACGGCCACACCGACTTCCGGCACCCGGGCAACAGCGACGCCTGGGGCAGCCTGGCGGGGGAGGACCTCGCGGCGGCCGTCGGGCTGCACGTGCCGGAGGTCGCGGACGTCGACGGGCTCGGGCCGTACGTCGACCCGGCCCGTGCGGTGCACGTGGGGTGCCGGGACGACGACGAGCACGCCGCCGAGGCGCGCGGGCTGCTGGCCGGCGTCGTCCCGGCCGCGGAGGTGGTCGACGCGGGCGGGGCGGCGGTCGCGGACCGGGTGCTGGCGGTTGACGGGATGCGGGACGGGTTCTGGCTCCAGCTCGACGTGGACGTGCTCGACCCGGCGTGGATGCCCGCCGTCGACAGCCCGGACCCCGGCGGGCTCGACCCGGACCAGCTCGTCGAGCTGCTGCGGCCGCTCGCCCCGTGGGCGGTGGGCGCGTCCGTCACGGTCTTCGACCCCGAGCTGGACCCGGACGGACGGTACGCCGCCACCGTCGCGGACGTCGTCGTGCGCGGCCTGGGCGCCCTGGGTTCGCGTCGCTGAGCAGCGCGAACGGGCTGGCGCACCGGTCGACGACGGTGCCAGGATCGCCGCATGCCCACCCTCCTGCCCGTGACGTTCGCGCCGTTCTCCGCCCCCGAGCAGCCGGCGCTGGAGGTACCCGCCGTGGGCGCCCGGCTGCGGCCGTGGCGGCCCGAGGACGCCCCGGCGGTGCGCGCCGTGTACGCCGACGACGCGATCCAGCGGTGGCACGTCCGCGTCCTGGGGTCGGACGACGAGGCGCGCGAGGTGCTCGACGGCTGGCGCGCCGGCTGGGCCGACGGGCGTGAGTCGAGCTGGGCGGTGGCGGACGCCGCCGCCGACGCCGTCGTCCTGGGCCGCATGGTCGTCAAGACGTTCGACCCGCACGGCGTGGGCGTCGTCGCGTACTGGACGGCCCCGGCGGCGCGCGGACGCGGGGTCGCGCCCGCCGCGCTCGACGTCGCCGCCGCGTGGGCGTTCGAGGCGGGCTTCCACCGGCTCGAGCTGGTGCACTCGATGGACAACGCGCCGTCGTGCCGTGTGGCCGAGAAGGCGGGGTTCGAGGCCGAGGGCGTGCTGCGGCAGTCCGTGCGGCACCTCGACGGCTGGCACGACATGCACGTGCACGCCCGGGTGGCGGGCTGACGCCCGCGGCGGACGCCGGGCGGGCGTGGGTGGGTCGTGGAAGCATCGCACCGTGACCAGCAGCGACGCGGACCGCCTGCGCGACCTCGCGCTGCTGCGTCGTGTGCGCGACCGGATGGACCGGGAGTTCGCGCAGCCGCTGGACGTCGAGGCGCTGGCCCGGGGCGTGCACATGTCGGCCGGGCACCTGAGCCGGCAGTTCAAGGCCGCGTTCGGGGAGTCGCCCTACAGCTACCTCATGACGCGGCGCATCGAACGGGCGATGACGCTGCTGCGCCGGGGCGACCTGAGCGTCACCGAGGTGTGCTTCGAGGTGGGGTCGTCGTCGCTCGGCACGTTCAGCACGCGGTTCACGGAGCTGGTGGGGATGGCGCCCAGCGAGTACGCGCGGCGGGCCCGGTCGTCGGCGGCGGGGGAGCTGCCGTCGTGCGTCACGAAGCAGGCGACCCGACCGGTCAGGAATCGAGAAGCGCCGGCCGTGGACCTCCACCTAGCGTGAATTCCATGAGCGACATCGACATCACCATCCACACGACCTTCCTTCCGCACACCGACCCGGAGGCCTCCCTGGGCTTCTACCGCGACCTGCTCGGCTTCGAGCTGGTCCAGGACGTCGGGCAGGGCGAGATGCGCTGGCTGACGTTCGTCTCGCCGGCCCAGCCCGAGACCCGCCTCGTCCTCAACCCGCCCGCCGCCGACCCCGGCATCACCGAGGACGAGCAGCGCACCATCCGCGAGCTCATGGCCAAGGGCAGCTACCAGTCGATCATCCTCGGCACCAAGGACCTCGACGGCGTCTTCGCCAAGCTCCAGGCCGCCGACGCCGAGGTGGTCTCCGAGCCCACCGAGCAGCCGTGGGGCGTGCGCGACTGCGCCTTCCGCGACCCCGCGGGCAACATGGTCCGCATCGACCAGGTCGGGTGAGCGCCGTGACCCAGCAGCAGGCGACGAAGCGCCCGAAGGGCACCCCTGGACCGCTGTCCCTGTGGATCCAGCGGCAGGCCAACGCCAGCACCGCCAAGAAGATCCGCCGCAAGGGCGGGCAGATGATGGGCATGGAGCTGCTGGTCCTGCACACCGTCGGCCGCCGCACCGGCGAGGCCCGCGAGAACCCGCTGGCCTGGTTCGACGACGGCGCGGGCGGCCGGCTGGTCGTCGCGTCGGGCGGAGGCAGCCGGCACCCCGGCTGGTTCGCGAACCTCGTCGCGCACCCGGAGCAGGTCGCCGTCGAGCTGCACGGCACCGGGACCACCCCGGTGACCGCGCACGTGCTCGACGACGCCGAGCGCGCCCGGGCGTGGCCGGCGATCGCGGCGGCCGCGCCGACCATCGACAAGCACCAGAGCAAGAGCGACCGGCAGTACCCGGTCGTCCGCCTCGTCCCGGCCGGCGCCTGACGTGTGCGTCCCCGGGATCCCCCGCCTCACCCGGACGACCACCACCCGGGCCGACGGCAGCGAAGGAGTGGCCATGAGGTTCCGTGCCGTCGTCGAGCCCGCCCAGAAGATGCAGGGTCTGGAGGTGCCGCCGGAGGTCGTCGAGGCCCTCGGCGGCGGCGCCCGGCCACCGGTGACGATCACGGTGAACGGTCACACGTGGCGCAGCCGGGTCGCGATCATGCGGGGCCGGCACCTGCTCGGCCTGAGCCGGGCGAACCGGGAGGCCGCGGGCCTCGAGGTCGGCGCCGACGTGGAGGTCGAGCTGGCGCTCGACACCGCGCCGCGCGTCGTCGTCGAGCCCGACGACCTCGCCCGGGCGCTCGACGCCGACCCTGTTGCCCGTACGGCGTACGATGCCCTTCCGCCGGGCCGCCGGCGCCGCCTCGTGCTCGACGTCGACGGGGCCAAGCAGGCCTCGACACGCGCCCGCCGCATCGACAAGGCTCTTGCCGAGCTGCACGGCTGACGCCCGAGCGAAGGAGAACCCCTGGTGACCGTCACGGACCCCTCGACCACCGCCCCGTCGTACGGCACGACGGCGAGCGTCGTCGCGGTGCACGCGAGCGCCGTGCACGGTTTCAGCAAGCCGGCCCTCGACGGGGTGCTCCTCGTCGAAGGGGTGGGAGTCGAGGGCGACGCGCACGCCGGGGTCACCGTGCAGCACCGCAGCCGCGTCGCGAGGGACCCGTCGCAACCGAACCTGCGCCAGGTGCACCTCATCCACGCGGAGCTCTTCGACCTGCTCCGCGAGGCCGGCCACGCCGTGGCCCCCGGGGACCTGGGGGAGAACCTCACCACCCGCGGGATCGACCTGCTGGCGCTGCCCGTGGGCACCCGGCTGACGATCGGGGCAGCCGTCGTGACCGTCACCGGGCTGCGCAACCCCTGCCGGCAGATCGACGACTTCCAGCCCGGCCTGCTCAAGCAGGTGCTGCGCCGCGGGGCCGACGGCGGGGTCGAGCGGCTCGCCGGGGTGATGGGGATCGTGTCGCGCGGCGGCACGGTCCGCCCCGGGGACGCGATCGGCGTCGAGCTGCCCGCCCCGCCGCACCTGCCGCTCACCCGCGTGTGACCCCACCCGAGGACAGCACGAGCACATCCACGGCGCACCCGAGCCGCCACGACCGAAGGAGCCCCCGGTGACCGCCACCGAGTCCCGCGCAGAGTCCCCCGCCACGACGTCCTCGTACGCCGCCGACGCGCACGACGTCATCCGCGTGCAGGGCGCCCGCGAGAACAACCTGCGCGCCGTGGACGTCGAGATCCCCAAGCGCCGCCTCTCCGTGTTCACGGGGGTGTCGGGCTCGGGCAAGAGCTCGCTGGTGTTCGCGACCATCGCCGCCGAGTCGCGGCGGCTCATCGACGAGACCTACTCGACGTTCGTGCAGGGCTTCATGCCGTCGCTGCCGCGCCCGGACGTCGACGTCCTGGAGGGCATCACCACCGCGATCCTGGTGGACCAGGAGCGGATGGGCGCCAACGTGCGGTCCACGGTCGGCACGGTCACCGACGCGAACGCCATGCTGCGCAACCTGTTCAGCCGCGTCGGCGAGCCGTACGTGGGCCCGCCGACGGCGTTCTCCTTCAACATCCCGACCTCGACGGCGAGCGGCGTGTTCAGCACGGGCAAGGCCGGGGGCGAGGTCGAGAAGAAGGTCGTGCGCAACCAGGTGTACCTGGGCGGCATGTGCCCGGAGTGCGAGGGCCGCGGCACCGTCTCCGACCTGGACCTGTCCGTGATCGTCGACGAGTCGCTGTCCCTGCGCGACGGCGCGATCCTCGTGCCCGGCTACAAGGCCGACGGCTGGATGGTGAAGGGCTTCTCGGAGTCGGGCTTCGTCGACGGCGACAAGCCGGTGCGCGACTACACGGAGGCCGAGCGGCACGACTTCCTCTACCGGGAGAAGGGCAAGGTCAAGGCGCTCGGGATGAACATGACCTACCAGGGCCTCATCCCCAAGCTGCGCGAGTCGCTGTTCAGCAAGGCACCCGAGTCGCTGCAGCCGCACCTCCGGGCGTTCGTCGAGCGGGCCGCGGTCTTCGTGCCCTGCCCCTCCTGCGACGGCACCCGCCTCAACGAGTCCGCCCGGTCGGCGAAGGTCAACGGCGCCGGCATCGCCGACGTGTGCCGCATGCAGATCACCGACGCCGCCGAGTGGGCGCGGGGGATCGACGACCCGGGCGTCGCGCCCCTGGTCGGCGCCCTGCTGCACCTGTTCGACAAGTTCGTCGAGATCGGGCTGGGCTACCTGTCGCTGGAGCGGCCCGCGGGCACCCTGTCCGGCGGCGAGGCGCAGCGCACCAAGATGATCCGGCACCTCGGATCCGCGCTCACGGACGTCACCTACGTCTTCGACGAGCCGACCGTCGGCCTGCACCCGCACGACATCGAGCGGATGAACGGCCTGCTCCTGGAGCTGCGCGACAAGGGCAACACGGTGCTCGTCGTCGAGCACAAGCCGGAGGCGATCGCGATCGCCGACCACGTGATCGACCTCGGCCCGGGCGCCGGCACGGACGGCGGCACCATCTGCTTCGAGGGCACGCTCGAAGGCCTGCGTGCGAGCGGCACCCTCACGGGCCGGCACCTGGACGACCGGGTCAGCGTCAAGGAGTCGGTCCGGGAGCCGTCGGGCGCGCTGGAGATCCGCGGCGCGTCGCAGAACAACCTGCGCGACGTCGACGTCGACGTCCCGACCGGCGTCCTGACGGTGGTCACGGGCGTCGCGGGCTCCGGCAAGAGCTCGCTGATCCACGGCAACCTCGCCGGTCGCGAGGGCGTGGTCGTCGTCGACCAGGGCGCGATCAAGGGTTCGCGGCGCTCCAACCCCGCCACGTACACCGGGCTGCTGGAGCCGATCCGCAAGGCGTTCGCCAAGGCGAACGGCGTGAAGCCGGCCCTGTTCAGCGCGAACTCCGAGGGCGCGTGCCCCACCTGCAAGGGCAACGGCCGCATCTACACCGAGCTCGGCTTCATGGAGACCGTCGAGACGCCCTGCGAGGACTGCGGCGGCAAGCGGTTCATGGCGTCGGTGCTGGAGTACACGCTCGGCGGCAAGAACATCGCCGACGTGCTCGACCTGTCCGTCGCGCAGGCGCACGCCTTCTTCCGCGAGGGCGAGGCGAAGATCCCCGCCGCGCACAAGATCCTGGCCCACCTGGAGGACGTCGGGCTCGGGTACGTGAAGCTCGGCCAGCCCCTCAACACGCTGTCCGGCGGCGAGCGGCAGCGGCTCAAGCTCGCCATGCACATGGGCGAGAAGGGCGGCACGTACATCCTCGACGAGCCCACCACCGGCCTGCACCTGGCCGACGTGGCGAACCTGCTCGGCCTCCTCGACCGGCTCGTCGACGCCGGCAAGACCGTCATCGTCATCGAGCACCACCAGGCCGTCATGGCGCACGCCGACCGGATCATCGACCTCGGCCCCGGCGCCGGGCACGACGGCGGCACGGTCGTCTTCGAGGGCACGCCCGCCGACCTCGTGGCCGCCCGCTCCACCGTGACCGGCGAGCACCTCGCGGACTACGTCGGCGCCTGAGCCGGGACGGCGGGAGGGACGAGGATGGACCGCTTCGCGGGGCGCGTCGCGCTCGTGACGGGGGCCGCGCACGGCATCGGCGCCGCCGTCGTCCGCCGCCTGTCCGCCGAGGGGGCGACGGTGGTGCTGGCCGACGTCGACACGGCCGCGGCCGAGGAGACGGCGGTGGCCCTCGGGCCCGACGCGCGCGGGCGCACGCTCGTCGTGCCCTGCGACCTCACGGACCCGGCGTCCGTCGACGCGGCCGCGGCCGCCGCCGTCGCGCGGTGGGGCCGCCTCGACGCGCTGGTCAACGTGGCGGGCGGGGCGCTGCCGCACGCGGACCAGCTCGACGGCGGCACCGACGCCGACTGGGCGGCCACGGTCGACCTCAATCTCGCCGGGCCGGCGCGCGTCGTGCGCGCCGCCGCGCCGCACCTGACCCGGCCGGGCGGCGCCGTCGTGCTGGTCGGGTCCGTCAACGGCCTCGCGGCGTTCGGCGGCGACGCCTACTCGGCCGCGAAGGCGGGGCTGGGGGTGCTGGCGAAGAACCTCGCCGTGCGGCTCGGGCCCGACGGGGTGCGCGTGAACGTCGTCGCGCCCGCCACCGTCCGCACCCGCGTCTGGGACGACCAGGGCGGCCCCGACCGCCTCGCGCCGATGTACCCGCTCGGCCGCGTGGGCGAGCCGGAGGACGTGGCCGCCGCCGTCGCGTTCCTCGCGTCCGACGACGCCGCGTGGGTCACGGGCGTCACCCTGCCCGTGGACGGCGGCGTGCTCGCGGGGCCGCTCGCGTCGTTCGGCCGCCTCGCCGACGAGACCTGAGGGCGCGCGCTATCGTGACGGGACGGCCTCAGGACCAGGACCACGAGGGGAGACGACGTGGGTGACGCCCTGCTCGTGCTGGCGCGCGACGTGTCGTCGTCGCTCGCGGTCCTGCTCGGCACGCCGACGCTGACGACCCTGCTCCTCCTGGTCGGTGCCGCCGGCCTGGCCGCGATGGCGCTGAGCTTCGTGGCTCGCGCGACGGCGGTCGGACCGCGTCTGCTGCCCGTGACCGCGCCGGTGGTGCGGCGCGACGGCGAGCTGCCGCCGCTGGTCACCCAGAGCGATCCCCACGCCCCCGGCCGCCCGCGGCCCCGGGCTCCCGGCGTCCTCGCCGGCTGAGCTCCCCCCGGGCCATCCCCTGACCGTCCCCGCCGGGACGGCTCGACGTCGCGCGCCACGCGCGGCGACCCCGCACGCCCGCGGGGTGCTCGGCGAACGCGAACCCTTTCCGTTCGACCGAGGACGCACCCCCATGGATCTCTTCGCCCTGCCCCCTGTCGCCGCCGTGCTCGGTGGCGCGTACCACGCCCTGATGGGCCTGTCCCACCTGCTCGAACCCGCCCTCGGCGCCGGAGCCGCGGCGGCCGCCGTCGTCGCCGTGACGCTCGTCGTGCGGGCGGCCCTCGTCCCCGTCGGGGTCTCGCAGGCGCGTGCCGAGCGCACGCGGGTGCGCCTGGCGCCCCGCGTCGCCGAGCTCCGACGCCGGCACCGCAAGGACCCCGAGGCGCTCCAGCGCGCCACGATGCAGCTCTACGCCGACGAGGGCACCACGCCCCTGGCCGGTTGCCTGCCGCTGCTGCTGCAGGCCCCGGTGGTCGGGGTGATCTACGCGGTGTTCGTCCACGCGGAGATCGCCGGCGGGGCCAACGCCCTGCTGGGCCACACCCTGTTCGGGGTGCCGCTCGGCAGCAGCCTCGTCGGGGTGCTCTCGGGTGGGGCGCCGGGCGTCGCCGCGGTCGTCGTCCTCGGCGCGCTCGTGCTCGCCGTCGCGCTCGTGGGCGAGCTGACGCGGCGCGCCGCGCTGCCCGGCGGCCCGCTCGCCGTGCCCTCGGCGACCCCGGCGTCGGTGGGGGCGCCGGGGATGCAGCGCGCGCTCGGCGCGCTCCAGTTCGTCACCGCCGCCGTCGCCTGCGTCGTCCCGCTCGCCGCGGGGCTGTACCTCCTGGTGACGGTGGCGTGGACCCTGGTCCAGCGGATCCTGCTGCGGCGTCGCTTTCCGCTCGACCCCGCGGCCCCGGGCGGGGGACCGGCGATACCGTGACGTCATGTGGCTCGAACGGCCGGGTTCGACCCCTGCGGTGCGCACGGTGTGGCGCGCGACCGTGGAGGAGCAGGGGGAGTACCTCGTCGCGGGCTCGGAGTACTGGGGCATCTCCTTCATCCGCCGCGCCGACGGGAGCCTCGGCGGTGAGCTCGACGGGCCGAGCCTGAGCGCCCGCAGCACGACGAGCGTCGTGGGGGAGAGCTACTGGGGCGTGGAGCTGGCGCCGTTCGTGGTGGTCGCGGGCCTCGACAAGCAGCCGGTGCTGGGGGCCACCGTCGACCTGCCGGTGCGCTCCGGGCAGGTCCGGCTCGGGGAGCGGTGGACGACGCTGCCGGCCTTCGACGAGCTCGAGGACTGGGTGGACGAGATGGTGCGGCTCGGCCCGCTGGGCGTGGACGACGGCGTGCGCGCGGCGCTCGACGGGCAGCGGGACGGCGCGTCGCCGCGCACCTGGCAGCGCCGCTACCGGCGCACCGTCGGGCTGACGGCGGGGCAGGTGGAGCAGGTCAGACGGGCCGAGCGGGCGTACGCCCTCCTGCAGGGCGGCGTCGCGCCGGCGGAGGCGGCGGCGCGGGCCGGGTTCGCCGACCAGGCGCACCTGACCCGCAGCCTGCGCCTCATCCGTGGGCGGACCCCGGCGGCGGTGCTCGCGGCCGCCGCCCGCCGACGTCCCGCCGGGTGACGTTCTCGTTCAAGACCGGGCCCCGGCCGGCGCGGTGTGATGGCGGGGACGAAAGGAGCCACCATGGCCGTCCCCCCAGGATTCTCGACGATCAACCCGTTCATCATCAGCCGCGACGTCGAGAACCTCATCCTCTTCCTCGTCGACGTGTTCGACGGGGTCGAGCACCCCGACGCGCGGACCGTCGACCACGACGGGCTGCTGCTGCACGCCGAGCTTCAGATCGGCGGAACCACCGTCATGTTCGGTGAGCGCAAGCCCGGCTGGCCGTTCACCCCGTCCCTGCTGCAGGTCTACGTCGACGACGTGGACACGGTGCTCCAGCGGGCGCGAGCCGGTGGCGCGGACGTCGTGACGGAGCCCACCGCGTTCTTCGGCGAGGTCTTCTCCCGCTTCGTCGACCCCTGGAACAACCTGTGGTGGGTCTACAGCACCCCGCAGGACGACGCCGCGGGCGGGTGGGAGGAGGCCGGCGACGGTGCCGAGACCGACGCCGAGAGCGATGCCGAGAGCGACGCCGAGTGGGAGCCGACGCCCGAGCTGACCTACATCCGCGACACCCTCGTCGCCACCCTGCCGCGCCTGCGGGACCCGGCCGCCTGAGTCGCGGTCACGTCCTCGCCCGCCGCCTCAAGGCCGGACGTAGACGCCGACCCGCGACGCGGGACGGAACCCGTGCGCCTCGTAGAACGCGGCCGCGGCGCCGTCCCGCATCGTCAGGAGGTACCAGTGCTCGACCTCGGGCAGGCGGTCCTCCAGGGCGGCCAGCAGCCGGGAACCCCAGCCCTCGCGCTGACGGTCGGGCGCGACGCACATCTCCTTGACCAGCAGGTGGTCCTCGCGGCCGACCCGTTCACGGTGCCCGAGGACGAAGCCGACGACGGCCCCGTCGTCCGCGACCGCGCACACGCCCCTTGAGCGCGGCGTCGCCAGCAGGTCGCCGAGTCGTTGCGCGGCGTCCGCCTCCGTCCACTCCTCGTGCCACGGGGGTGCGGAGAACGTGCGGACGAAGAGCCGCGCGCAGTCCTCGAGACGGTCGGCGGTCAGGTCGTCGATCACCCGCGGAACATAGCAGCGCCGTCGGGGCGGCGGTCACGTCCTCGTCCGTCGCCTCGTCGGGGGTGCAGGACGCGCCGTCGGGGCGCGGCGACGGAGGAGGACGGCATGGCACGCATCCTGGTCACCGGTGGCACGGGGCACCTCGGCAGGCTGGTGGTGCCGCGGCTGGTGCGGACGGGCGCGGATGTGCGGGTGGTCAGCCGCAGCCCGCACCCGGAGGGCGACGGCGTGCGGTACGTCGTCGCGGACTGGACGACGGGAGAGGGGCTGGCGCAGGCGGTGGGCGACGCCGAGGTGGTCGTGCACCTCGCCGGCGACCAGCTTCACAACGAGCCGATGGCGCGGGCCCTGGTCCGGGCGGTCCGGGACGCCGGGACGGAACCCCACCTGGTCAACGTGTCGGTGGTGGGCGCCGAGAAGGTGCCGGTGAGGTCCGGCTTCGACCGGCGCGCGCTCGGCTACATGGAGAGCAAGCTGGCCCAGGAGCGGGTGCTGGAGGAGTCCGGGATCCGTGGTCCAACCTGCGCGCCACCCAGTTCCACGAGCTGGTGCTCATCGCGGCCCGGGCGCTCGCGAAGCTGCCGGTGGTGCCCACGCCGTCCGGCTGGCGGGCGCAGCCGATCGCGGCCGACGAGGTCGCGGCGCGCCTGGTGGAGCTGGCGCTCGGCGACCCGCAGGGCCGCGTGCCCGACGTCGCCGGGCCGGAGGTGCTCACGTTCCGCGGGATGGTGCGGGACTACCTCGACGCGGTCGGGTCGCGGCGCCCCACGATGCCGGTCCGCGTGCCGGGCGCGGCGTCGCGGGCGTACGCGGCGGGCGGCAACCTCGCGCCCGACCGTGCGGTCGGCAAGCAGACGTGGGGCGAGTTCCTCGCGGAGCACGTCGAGCGACGCTGAGCGGTGCCGGGCTCAGAGGTCGACGCGCATCACCGCGCGCCGCGGCGTCGGGCGGCTGACCTCGCGGAACCCGGCGGCCTCGAACACCGACGCCACCCCCACGAACAGCGTGCCCGTGTCGTCCGCGCGACCCGGCTCGACCACCATGGGATAGCCCTCCACGGCGCGCGCCCCGCGGGAGCGCGCATGCTCCACCGCAGCGGTCGTGAGCGCCGCGCTGATCCCGCGGCGGCGGTACCCGGCCCGGGTGACGAAGCAGACCACGGCCCACACGCCGTCGTCGTCCTTGTCCTCGTCGCGGCCGGACCACGGCACGCGCGCGGTGCGCAGCCGGGCGTACGCGGTGCGGGGCTCGACGGCGCACCAGCCGGCCGGCTCGCCGTCCAGCCAGGCGACGAGGCCGCTCGTCGTGGCGGCGCCGGGCTCCCCGCAGCGGGTGTCCCGGCGCAGCTCCTCGGCGCGCTCCTCGCGCGTCGTCTCCAGCCACCGCGAGCCGGGCGTCTGGTACCACCGGCACTGGCAGCGTGCCCCCTCGCCGCGCGGGCCGAGCACGGTCTGCAGGTCGTCCCACGACGCCTCGTTCGCCGGGCGGACCACGATGTCGGACGTCATCGCCCCATCGTGCCCCGCCCGGCCCTACCGAGCGCGGGCGGACCGAGGTTCAATGCGGCCATGACGGCGGGCACGGGCGACCGCGAGGACTTCCTCGACTGGTTCCGCACGACGTGGCGGGCGGCGGAGTCGGCGCTGCACGACGGCGACGCCCGCCCCCGCGACCGCACCTGGTCCCGCCGCCCGCCGGTGACCCTCTTCGGCGCCTGGATGGAGGCCGACGGCCCCGAGGAGGTACGGGAGGTGTTCGCGCGGCTGGCCGCGTCGTTCTCGGACGTGGCGTCCGCCGAGGTCGACCTCGTCGCCGCCGACGTCGGCGGCGACCTGGCCTACACGGTGCACCGGGAGGTCACGTCGACGTCGGTCGACGGCCGCCCGCGCGACTACGTGCTGCGGGTGACCCAGGTCTACCGCCGGGAGGCCGCCGGCTGGAAGGTGGTGCACCGGCACGCCGACGGCGGGCCGACGCGCGAGGCGCGACGACCCGCCGAGGGGTGAGGCTCAGCTCCCGGCGACCCGGAGCGACCGCACGATGCTGCCGAACCGCTCCCGCGAGTCCGCGCCGCGGGGGCCGCTGTACGACAGCACCACCGTGTCGTCGCCGGTGCGCAGCTCCACCGTCGCCAGGAAGCGGGGCGTCCCGTCCGTCGTGACGTCGTCGCCCTGCTGGATCACGGCGCCGCCGTCCGCTCCCGGCACGTCGTACCGGAACCCGTACGAGGGCTCCTCCTCGACGGCCGCCGGCGCGCGCGTGCCGACGGTGAGGGTCTCCGCGCCGCCCTCGGAGCCCCAGCCGGCGCCGTCGGGGGTCTCGACCGGGGCCCATCCGCGGGGCAGGTCGAGGCGGACGTCGCCCCGCTCCACCGTGTGCCAGCCGTCGGGGACGGCCGTCGTCGGGAGCTGCGGCAGGTCGTCCGGACCGGGCACCTGGGCCCCGGCGGCGAACCCGAGCGTGCCCAGCAGCCGGCGGGCCAGCTCGCGCCCGTCCGGGGTGGCGGGCGCCTCGACGGTCACGACGTACCCGCGACCGCCCTCGTGCCGCAGGTACGCGGTGGTGCGGTCCGTGCCGTCCTCGGCCCGCGACCCGACCTGGACCACGTCCGCCCCGTCGAGCGGGAACGTGGACGCCGGGTCGAGCGGCGACGGCGCGATCGAGCCGGGCCACCCCGCGGCTCCGGTGGCCTGGCGGATCGTGAGGCCGGCCGTCCCGTCGGCGCTGGCGGACCGGACGGTCGCCCCGGCGGGGTAGGCGTCGGCGACCTCCCGGTCGGAGGCCCAGCCGGGCGGCACCGCGTACCCGAGGCCGACGAACTCCGCGCTCTCCCAGCCTTCCGGGACGCCGGCGGCGTACCCCTCGAGGGGCTGCAGGGCGGCGGCCGCCCCCTCCGGGGCCGGCAGGGAGCCGGGGTCCTCGTCCACCGACACCGAGCCCACCAGGTCGGCGAACACCTCGTCGGCCTCGGCGCCGTCCACCCAGACCAGGCTCACCTGCACCACGTCGCCCGACTCCAGGGTCACCTGGAGCCGCCCGACGAAGTCCTGGTCGGACGACGGGTCGTCGCCGTGGTCCTCGGTGACGTACCGGGCCGACTCCGCGCCCGGGACCCTGACGTCCGTCGGCGTGAGCCCCGAGCCCGGCGGCACGAGCGGCATGCCCGCGGACTGCTCCACCTGCACGAAGTCCCCGCCCTCGTCGGCCGGGCCCTGCTCCCAGACGCCGTCGACGCTCGGCTCGAGCCCGGGCGGCACGGCGAGCCGCACGCCGCCGACGGCGACGGGCGTCCAGCCCGCCGGCACGTCCTGGGACGCCGGGCTCACGACGTCGTCCGGCGACGTGCCCTGCCACACGCCCGCGACGGCGCCCACGGCGGCGAGCGCACCGACGCCGGTCAGGGCGGCGCGCCGCGCCCGCACCCGGCGGACGGCGCGGCGGCCCATCGCCGCACCGTCGAGCGCGGCGACCGGCTCGACCCGGTCGGCCGCGTGCCGGAGCTCGGTCACGAAATCGTCCTGGAGGGTCATCGGACCGTCCCCTTCCTCGTCGGTGCCGGTGTGTTGTCGTGGGTGCCGTCGGCGGCCAGCAGCTCGCGCAGCCTCGCCAGGCCGCGGGACCCGCTCGACTTCACCGAGCCGGTCGAGATCCCCAGCTCGTCCGCGGTCTGCGCCTCCGAGCGGTCGAGCAGGTGGCGCAGGACGACGACGCGCCGCTGCGCCTCGGGGAGCTGCCGCAGCGCGCGGACGAGGCGGTCGCGGTCGACCACCGTCCGGGTCGCGTCCGGCACGGGCGCGGGGCGCAGGTCGGCGGGGTCGGAGAGCACGTCGTGGCGGGTGCGTCGCCACCCGTCGATGCGGGCCGTGGCGATCACGCGGCGCGCGTACGCGAAGGGGTCGCCGTCCTCGATCCGCCCCCAGGCCCGGTAGGTCCGTTCCAGCGCGAGCTGGACCAGGTCGCCCGCGCGGTGCTCGTCCCCGCACAGGAGGTACGCGATCCGGGAGAGCGCGGGGGTGCTGGCCGCGGCGAACGCCGTGAAGCGGTCCGCCGGGGTCTCGCCCGCCGCCACGACCCGGAACGGTTCGGCCCTCGTCTCGGCGACGAGCGGCACGGCGCCGTCGGCCGTCATGGGTACTGCCTGTCTCGTGTGTTCACGGGACATAGACGCCGACGGCGCGACAAAGGTTGTCGGGCGTCGCCGCCCGGAGGCGGCGTCAGGCCGTGCGGTCACCCTTGAGGACGCCGTAGACGAGCGTGTCCGTCCACTCGCCCTTGGACCACCAGTCCTGCCGCAGGTGCCCCTCGCGCCGCATCCCGACGCGCTCGCACAGCCGGGCGGACGGCTCGTTGCGGGCGTCGAGCTGCGCGACGACGCGGTGCATGCGGTAGAAGCCGAACGCCAGGTCGAGGACGGCACGCACGGCCTCGGTCGCGTAGCCCTGGCCGGTGTGGTCGGGGTGGAAGACCCAGCCGATCTCGCCGCGGGAGACGGTGTCGCCCGTCGTCCACAGGGCGACGTCGCCGACGACCTGGCCGTCGTGCTCGACGACGAGCGCGAGGGCGGAGCCGGGCTCGTCGATGCTCGTGCGGGCGAGCCGCTTCGCGAGCTGCGCCTCGCCGACGTCCGGCGTCCACGGCTCCTCGAGCAGGTAGCGCGCCACCTCGGGGTCGGCGTAGTAGGCGAGCAGGGGCTCGAGGTCCTCCGCGCGGTGCGCGCGCAGGACCAGTCGGCCCGTGGTCACCGGCAGCGGGGTCTCGGTCGTCACGGTCAGGCACCCTACGCGCCGGGACGGGCGAACCGCGACGTCGGCCCCCGAAAAGCACGTGACGCGGACCCCCGCCGCGGCGCACCGTGGAGGCATGAGCACCCCCGCGCCCGCACCGGCGTGGCGCCTGGTCGAACCGCCCCGCGCCGACGGCCTCGACGTCGCCGACGCCTGGGCGTACCACGGCGTCGCGGCGCTCGAGCGGGCCGTGGGGCTGGCCGACCTGGGGCACGACGACCTCGCGCCCAGGGCCGTCGACCTGCTGGTCGGCGACCGCCACCAGGAGCACGCGCGGTGCCACCGGCTCGTGGCCGTGGACGGCGAGGCGACGCCTGGCGTGCCGCGCGTCGTCGGGCACGGGGAGCTCGTCCTGCCCGTCTCCGACAACCGTCACCTCGCCGTCGTGCGCATCGCGGTGCTGCCCTCCCACCGCGGGCGGGGGATCGGGTCGGCGATCGCGGACCGCTTGCGCCGCGTCGCGCTCACCGAGTGCCGCACCACCCTGTTCGCGGAGGTCGAGCTCGCCGTCGAGCCGCCCGCCGACGCCCCGGACGCGCTCGCGCCCCGGGAGGGACCGGGGCACGTCTCCGCCGACCTGCCGGGCATGCGGTTCGCCCGCCGGGCCGGCCTGGGCCTGGAGATCGTGGCGCGCCGCTCCGTCCTCGACGTCCCGCTGCCGGGCGACGTCGTGGACGGGTTCGCCGCCGACGCCGCCGACCGGGCCGGGGACGCCTACCGCCTGCACACCTGGCAGGACCCGGCGCCGGAGCGGTGGGTGGACCAGCTCGCGGCGCTGGAGCACAGCCTGTCCGAGGACGAGCCGAACGGCGGTCTCGCGCTCGAGGCCGAACGGTGGGACGGCGCGCGCATCCGCCTGGAGGAGACGAAGCGGGCCGAGAGCGGCCGGACCGGCCTCGTCACCGTCGTCGAGCACGTCGCCACCGGCACGCTGGCGGGGATGACGCTGCTCGTCGGGGACGACGACCGCCCCGAGCTCACCGAGCAGGACAGCACGGTGGTGCTGCCCGGGCACCGCGGCCACCGCCTCGGGATGCTCCTCAAGGCGGTGAACCTGCGCGAGCACACGCGCCTGCGCCCCGCCGCGCGCCGCATCTCTACGTGGAACAACGAGACGAACGCCCCGATGCTGGCGATCAACGCGGCCCTGGGGTTCCGGCCCGCGGGCGGGTCGGCGGAGCTGCAGGCGCCGCTCGCCGACGTCGTGCCCCTCAGCCGCTGACGGCGGACGCGGAGGTCACGCCGTGCGGACCTCCAGCGGCTCGCCGGGGGCGAGCCGCCGGTACCCGTCGCCGCCGAGCCCGCCCGCGACGCGGTCGACCAGCGCCAGGCCGGCGTCGTTGAGGATCGCGTCGTGGATCGGCACGGCGACGCGCGGCGACACCTGGCGCACGTAGTCGACCGCCTCCGCGAGCTTGAGCCACGGCGCCGCGACGGGCAGCGCCAGCACGTCGACCCGCACCCCGCCGGGGGCGGGCGTGAACGAGTCGCCGGGGTGCAGCACGGCGCCGTCGACGAGGTAGGCCACGTTGGCCGGCGGCGGCAGGTCCGGGTGGATGGCCGCGTGCACGTGGCCGAGGGCCTGCACGGCGAACCCGGCCGCGTCGAACGACGCGCCGCCGTCCACCGCGTGCAGTCGCGCGGCCGGGGCGCCCGCCCCGGTCAGCAGCTCGACGACCGGCGCCGGGGCCCACAGCTCCGGGCCGCCTTCGGGGGTCGGCGCGGTCGCCAGCGCGGCCGCCACGCGGGGGACGTCGACGTGGTCCGGGTGCTCGTGCGTGACGAGCACGGCGTCGGCGCCGTCGAGGATGCGCGGGTCGGTGAACGTGCCGGGGTCGATGACGAGGACGTGGTCGTCGCGCTCCAGGCGGACGCCGGCGTGGCCCCAGGTGGTGAGGATGAGGGAGGACATGCCGCCATCCTGGCCCTCATCCCCGGGCAGGCGCTCGCCGGTCGGCCCTCAGGCGGGGGCCGAGGTGTGGGCGAGGAGCGCCGGGAGGAGCACGTCCCACGACGACGGCGGCGCGACCTGGTGGCCGACGCCGTCGAGCACCAGCAGCCGTGCGCCCGGGATCTCCGCGGCCAGCGCCGCGCCGTGGCCGGGGAACAGCGGGTCCTCGCTGCCGTGCACGACCAGCGTCGGCACCGTCAGGTCGGCGAGGGTGCCCTCGAACGGGGCCCCGGGCTCCGCGGCGAAGTGGTTCGTCCCGGCGGTCGGGTCGGTGGACCGCTCGACCGCGCGGGCTGCGAGGGCGCGGGTGCGGGCCTCGTCGAAGTCGCCCCGCCCGGTGAGCGCGCGGTCCTCGGCGACGACGGCGGCGACCAGCGCGGCCGTGTCCGCCGGGTCGGGGGAGGGGCCGTCCCACAGGCCGTGCAGCGCGGGGTCGGACGGCGGCAGGGCCGCGTCGTCGGGCCCGGCGAACGCCCGCGTCGTGGACATCAGCGTGGCCGACGCGACGCGGTCGGGGTGCTCGAGCGCCAACTCCTGCACGATGGCGCCGCCCATCGACAGGCCCACGAGGTGCGCCCGGTCGGCGCCCACGGCGTCGAGCACGCGCAGCGCGTCCTCCGTGATGTCGCGGCCGGTGTAGTCCGGCGCCCCGGGCGGGCAGGTGGTGGAGCGGCCCGTGTCCCGGTGGTCGTACCGGACGACATGCCGCCCGCGGTCGGCGAGCGCCACGACGAGGTCGGCGGGCCACCAGTCCATCGACGACCCGACGCCGCCGACCAGCAGGACGGTCGGGTCGGCCGGGTCGCCGACGGCCTGGAAGCACAGCCGCGCCGTGCCGTCGGTGAAGCGTTCCGGACCGAGGGCGTCGCCGTCCGCGGGCCCGACGGGCGAGGCATCAGAAGGTCGCGTCATGCAGGAGGGGACGGCGCGGCGCGGCCGGACTCATCGCTCCACGGCGTCACGGCAGGCGCAGCAGCGCCTGCACCGGGGTGTGGTCGCTGGGCCAGCGGCCGTCCTGCGTCCACGTGTTGATGGTCGCGGCGAGCACCTCGGTGCCGCCGGTGGCGAGCACCCAGTCGATGCGGTCGTTGCCCGGGACCGGCTCGCCGTAGTTGGGGAACGTGCCGACGTCGGGGGTGAGCCGGCGGTCGGCGGCCACCCACGTGTCGAGCAGGCCGCCGTCGGTGACGAGCACGTCGTAGGGCGCGGACCGCCCGGCGGGCGCGTTGCAGTCGGCGGTGAAGACGACGGGCAGCCCGAGCTCCGCGACGAGGTCGCGCACCACCTCGGCGCTGCGCACGCGGGCGTTCTCGGACTGGTGGTCGAAGTGCGAGTTCACGTGCACGACCTCGGAGCCGGTGCGCTCGTCGCGGAACCTGGCCCAGGTGACGATGCGGGTCACCGAGTTGCCCCACGTGGCGGAGCCGATGACGTCCGGCGTGTCCGACAGCCAGAACTGGTCCCACCACAGCAGCGTGAGGCGGCGCGCGTCGTAGAAGATCGCCGAGTACTCGCCGTCCGCGCCGCCGGACCGGCCGTAGCCCACGGTGCGGTAGTGCTTGCCCAGCCCCTGCTCGACGGCGACGAGCTGCTGGAACTCCGCCTCCTGCACCCCGAGGATCGTGGGTTGCTCGAGGGCGAGGAACGCCGTGACGAGCGGGGCACGGTCCGGCCAGTGGTCGGGCTCGCCGGGCTGGGTGGCGTCCTCGCGGTCCAGGCGGATGTTGAAGCTCATCGCGTGCAGCGTCGACCCCTTGGCCGGGCCGATCAGCGCGCCCCTGGCCGGTCGTGCGGCGGTCGTGGCGGCGGCGCCCGGCGCGGCCAGGGCGCCGGCGACGCCGAGCGCGCCGAGCGCGCCGGCGGCGGTGAGCGCGCCGCGGCGGGTCATGCCGGCCGGGGCGGCGGAGCTGCGGTGGTCCATGTCGTCTCCAGGGGTCGGGATCGGTCGTTGCCCGACCATCCCATCGGCCGCACGTGGCCGCCCGGCGGACGCCAGGTGGACGGCGGGCGACGGCGCCGTGACCAGGGCCTTGACCGCCGCGCGGCGCGTCCTCGGCGGCCCGCTCCGACTAGGCTCGGCGCATCGTGACCGACCCGTACCGAGAGACCACCGCCCCACCCACCGATCCTTCCGATCCCACCGCCCGCCTCGTGGCGTGGGGGCAGGAGCTGCTCGCCGTCCACGCCCGCCTCCGCGACGCCCTGGAGGTCGCGCGGGAGGCCGTCGACACCGCCGACGGCGTCGCGCCCACCCCGACCGGCGGAGCCGACCCCCGCCGCCTGATCGGCCTCTACTGCCACGGGTTCTGCCAGGCGCTGGAGGGTCACCACCGCGGCGAGGACGGCAGCGTCTTCACCGCGCTCCTCCAGCTGCGCCCGGACCTCGCGGGCGTCGTCGCCGAGCTGCAGCAGGACCACCGCGTCCTCGACCACCTGCTCGGGGCGCTGTCCCACGCGGTCGACGCCGGCGCGGACGCGGCCACCCTCGACCGGCACCTCGACGGCATCGACGCCGTCATGGAGACGCACTTCCGGTACGAGGAGAAGCGGCTGGTCGACGCGCTCGACGAGCCCGCGCTCGCGGCCGCGCTGACCGGCACCGACCGGCGCGCCGCCCTGGGTCCGCTCGCCTGACCCGACGGACTGTCACCTCCCCGCGACGGCGGTGCGCCGACGTCGTGCAGACTGGCCCGACCGCCCGCGTCCCGAGAGGTCCCTCATGCCTGCCGCGTCCCTGTCGCCCGCCCGCCAGCCCCTGTCCCGCACCGGCCGTGTGTACGCGGTGATCGCCGTGATCGAGGCGTTCACCTGGGCGGGCCTGCTGGTCGGCATGTTCCTCAAGTACGTCACGGAGACGACGGAGGCGGGCGTCTGGCTGTTCGGCCGGCTGCACGGGGCGGCCTTCGTGGCGTACGTGGTGATCGCGCTGGTCGCGGCGGTGAAGCTCCGCTGGGGCTGGTTCCGCACGCTGGTGGCGCTCGCGGCCGCCGTCCCGCCCCTGACGACGCTGCTCGCCGAGTGGTGGCTGCGCCGCACGGGGCACCTGAGCGACCCGGCCGTCCGCCTGTCCGCGGCACCGGAGCCCGAGCCCGAGACGATCTCGGCGAGGTAGTCCCGCACCCGCCGAGGTAGTCCCCGAGCCGCGCGGAAGGTGCCGTTCTTCCCCGGTTCTCGCGGTCGTCATGCCGCTGTCGCACGGCCCCGCTACGGTGACGCCCACTACAGTCACTGTCACCGGGAGCGTCCCATGACCTCTGCTCGGCCCACCCTCCGCCGGCGGACCGCCGGCGTCGCGTGCGTGTCCCTCGCCTTCGCGGGGATCGCCACCACCGGCGCCGTGTCCGCCAGCGCCGACCCGATCGTCGACGTCCAGATCCTCGCCACCAACGACTTCCACGGCCGCATCCAGGCGAACGGCACCGAGGCCGGCGCCGCGGTGCTGGCCGGCGCGGTGCAGCAGCTGCGCGCCGAGAACCCGAACACCGTCTTCGCGGCGGCGGGCGACCTCATCGGCGCCTCGACGTTCGAGTCCTTCATCCAGCACGACAAGCCCACGATCGACGCCCTCAACGCCGCGGGCCTCGACGTGTCGGCGGTCGGCAACCACGAGCTCGACCAGGGTTACGACGACCTCGTGAACCGGGTGATGGCGCCCTACGACGCCGAGACCAACCCGTACGGCGGCGCCGAGTGGCAGTACGTGGCCGCGAACCTCAAGGTGAAGGCGACCGGCGACGACGCCGTCCCAGCCACGTGGATCAAGGACTTCGGCGACGTGCAGGTCGGCTTCGTCGGCGCCGTCACGGAGGAGCTGCCCGCCCTCGTCAGCCCGGCCGGCATCGCGGACCTCGACGTGCGGGGCATCGTCGACTCGGTGAACGAGGAGACCGACGCGCTCAAGGCCGAGGGCGCCGACCTCGTCGTCATGCTGGTGCACGAGGGCGCTGAGTCCACGGACTGCGCCGCGATGCCGACGGCGGACAACGCGTTCGCGAGCATCGTCAACGACGTGAGCCCCGAGGTGGACGCCATCGTCTCCGGGCACACGCACCTCGCGTACGACTGCAAGTTCCCGGTCGACGCGTGGTCCGGCGAGGCCGTGACGGAGCGCCCGGTCGTCTCCGCGGGCCAGTACGGCTACAACCTCAACCAGCTCACGTACTCGGTGGACGCGGCGACCGGCGAGCCGGTCGGCGTCGAGACCGGGATCCTGCCGCTCGCCGGCGCCTACCCGGCGGACCCCGACGTCGCGACGATCGTCGCCGACGCGGTCAAGGAGGCCGACGTGCTCGGCGCGGAGCCGCTGGGCGAGATCGGCGGGGCGTTCAACCGCGCCAAGCTGTCCTCGGGTGCGGAGAACCGCGGCGGCGAGTCCACGCTCGGCAACCTCGTCGCCGAGGTGCAGCGCTGGGCCACCGAGGCCCCCGAGTCGGGCGAGGCGCAGATCGCGTTCATGAACCCGGGCGGCCTCCGCGCCGACATGGTGGGCTCCGGCACAGACGCTTTCCCGCGCACGCTCACGTACAAGCAGGCAGCCGCGGTGCAGCCGTTCGCCAACACGCTCGTCAACATGGACCTCACGGGCGAGCAGCTCAAGGCCGTCCTCGAGCAGCAGTGGCAGCGCGACGCCGACGGCAACGTGCCGTCGCGGCCGTTCCTGCGGCTCGGCGTCTCGGAGGGCTTCACCTACACGTTCGACGCGAACCGTGAGGAGGGTGACCGCGTCACCGGCATGTGGCTGGACGGCGAGGCGGTCGACCCGGCCGCGTCGTACTCCGTCACGGTGAACTCGTTCCTCGCGTCGGGCGGCGACAACTTCCGCGCCTTCGCGGACGGCGCGAACGCCCGCGACACCGGCAAGGCCGACCTCGCCGCGTTCGTCGACTACATGGCGACGCACACCGCCGACGAGCCCCTGGCCGTGGACCCGAGCCAGCGCGCCGTCGGCGTCTCGTTCCCGGCCGACGCCCCCGAGGCGTACGAGCCCGGCGCGACCGTCGCCTTCGACGTCTCGTCCTGGTCGATGTCCGCCCCCGGCGACGTGACCGACCCCGAGCTCACGGTGTCCCTCGGCGACACCGAGCTCGGCACCGCCGCCGTCACCACCGCGGCCGGCACGACGCCGGACGACACGATCGGCACCGCCTCGGTCGCCGTCGAGCTCCCGGCGGACGCCCCGGCCGGTGCCACCGCCCTCACCCTCACGGGCGCGGCGACGAGCACCGAGGTGACGGTGCCGATCGAGGTGACCGAGCCCGCGAAGGCCACCCCGACCCTCACGGTCGACGCGCCGAAGACGGTCGTCGCGTGGCTCCAGCCCGCGCGCCTCGACGTGTCGGTCGAGACGCCGGACGGCACGCCGACGGGCAAGGTCACCGCGTGGGTCAAGGGCAAGAAGGTCGACACCGACGCCCTGAACAAGAAGGGCGACGCCCGCCTCTGGGCGGGGCCGTTCCAGCCCGGAACCGTCGAGGTGGAGCTGCGCTACTCCGGCGACGACGCCACCGAGGCGGCCACGACGACCACCACCATCCGGGTGAAGAGCCTGTGGGAGGTCATCTTCGGCGCATGGTGACCGACCAGCGCTGACGCGACGACGGCCCGGCCCGACGCTCCCCTGAGCG
>NZ_JBHTVC010000060.1:2574-30242 GCF_042793275.1 Isoptericola sp. NPDC056578 | reverse complement strand
TCTCAATCCCCTCGTCCCCGTGGGGGGGGGGGGGGGGGGGGGGGGGGGGCCGGGGGGGGGGGGGGGGGGGGGGGGGGGGGGGCGGGGCCCCCCCCCCCGCCACCGTCAGGACGTGGTGGCCGTCAGCAGGCGCCGAGGTCGGTCCAGACCGCCCACTGGCCGGCCGCGGACGACGGGGTGTCGCCCTGGGTCCACCACTTGGCCTGGTACGCGCGACCCTCGTAGGAGACCTTCGTGCCGCCCGTGTAGGCGGACGACGGGTTCCAGGCCGCGTCCTCGCAGTCGCCCGGCTCGACCGGCGGGTCGGTCGGGTCCACCGGCGGGTCGGTCGGCTCGACCATCCCGCCCTCGCCGACGGTCACGTCGACGCACGCGTAGAACGCGTTGACGGTGTCGGCGACGTTCCAGCGGGCGAGGATGGTGTGGTCGCCGGCCGGCAGGTTCTCCAGCGTGTGGCTGACGACGGCCTCCGGCTTGGCGCCCTTGTCGTCGAAGGTGCGGTGCAGGGTGCCGTCGACGAAGTACTCCCACGTCGAGGTGGCGTGGCGGGCCGTGATCTGCCACTTCATCGTGACGCTGTTGCCGATCGTGGTGCGGGGCCAGGGCTTCGACTCGTCGTCGAGGACGGCGAAGCCGCTGCCGCCGGAGCACTGCATGGAGCCCTTGGGCGCCTCGACGCTCTGGGGCTCGTACTTGATGCTGCCGCAGTCGAAGGACAGGGAACCGCCGGCGCACAGGTCCTGGCGGCTCGGCGGGTTGGTCACCCAGCCGTGGGCGGACGCCGCGGGTGCCGCCGCGAGGGGCGCCAGGAGCGCGGCGACCCCGACGGCCGCGGCGAGGAGGGTGGAACGAAGACGCATCGTTGCTTCTCCTGTGTTCGTGAGGAAACTGGACAAATTCGACGCTACGGCGTCGGTCCGGTCCGCACATCAGGGGAACCGCGTCATCTGGCCGTGATCCGACCGGACGGTCGTACGGGGTTACCCGTACGACCGGACACGTGTCAGCCGAGGTCCCACAGGCGCCGGTAGAAGGCGATGCGCCCGGCGTCGGGCGCGATGCCGTAGCCCTCGAAGAAGGCGGGCTCGTGGCCGTCGCCGTAGTTCCACTCCAGGCTGTAGCTCGCCACCGCGAGGTCGGCCCAGCGGTCCGCGACGCCGAGCGCGTCGAGGTCGACGTGCGCGGTCCAGCGCCCGCCGTCGTCGAGCAGCGTGTTGGGGGCGCACGGGTCGCCGTGGCAGACGACGAGCCGGTCGACGGCGGGGACGTCGCCCACGCGCGTGCGGGCGGCGGGGGAGAGGCGGGAGACCCGGTCCGCGACGCCCCACGAGAACGGGCAGTCGTCGACCGGGAGCGCGTCGTGCATCGCCCGCAGCCCGGCGCCGATCGCGCGCGCCGCCGTCCCCGGGTGCGCGAGCCAGCGCGGGTCGACGGCGGACCGGCCCGGGATGCCCTCGGTGAGCAGCCAGGCGCCGGTGTCGTCGGTGCCGCGGTCGAGGACGTGCGGCACCGGCGTGTACCGGCCCGCCCACGCGAGGCGCTCGGCCTCGGCGTCGAGGTCGAGCTCCGGCGTGCCGGCGGGGACCCACTTGACGTAGCGCTCGGCGCCGGGCCGCTCGCCACCGGGGCCGGCCGAGAGGCGGAACGTGAGGCCGCCGAGCTCGTTGCGCCACACGGGCGTCACGTCGTCGTCGCCGGCGAGCACGCGCACCCGCTCGGGAACGGCGACGGGGTCGGAGGGGGCGGCGGCGAGGACGCGGGACATGGGGTGATCCTCGCAGCCGGCGCCCGCCGCGGCCTACGGCTTTCCGGCCGGCTCGGTCGTCGGTTCGACCGTGGGCGGCGTGCGCCGGGTCGCGGCCTCGCCCTGCTGCACGACGACGACCCCCGCCAGCACCAGCAGCCCGCCGACCAGCTGGACGGGTCGCGGCAGCTCGCCCAGGAACACCCACGCGAAGAACACGGCGCTGACCACCTCGAGGAGCCCGACGAAGGACGCCGGCCGCGCGCCGAGGCGTCGTCCGGCCGCGACGCCGGTGACGTAGGCGATCCCGGCGGTCACCACCCCGAGGGCGGCGAGCACCGCCCAGGCGGGCACGACGGCGTCGGCGAGGGTCACGGGGTCGGCGGACAGCGTCACCGGCATGACGCCGACGGCACCGAGCAGCCCGAGCAGCACGGCGCCCACCACGAGGCCGCCCGCCGCGAGGCTCAGGGGCGGCAGCCCGGTGTCGGTGCGGGCGTTGAGGAGGAAGTACGCGGAGACGCCCACCATCGCGCCGAGCGCCCAGGCGACGCCCACCGGGTCGAGGCGGGCCCCGGCGAGGTCGAGCACGAGGACGAGGCCCGCGGCGGCGAGCGCGATGCCGGCGATCGTCGTCCGGCCCGGGCGCTGGCCGTGCCGCATCCACAGCCAGGCGACGACGGCGGCAGGCGAGGAGTACTCGATGAGCAGCGCCGGACCCACCTGCATGTGCTGCACGGCGGCGAAGTAGCAGAACTGCGTGGCCGCGACGCCGAGCGCGCCGTAGGCGAGCAGCAGCCGCAGGTTGCGGCGCACGGGGGACCAGTCGCCGCGCAGGGCGACGACGCCGAACGGCAGGACGACGAGCGCCCCGACCGCGACCCGCACCAGCACGACGGCGCCCGGGCTCCACCCGGTGGCGAAGAGGCCGGCGGCGAGCGGGCCGGAGAGGCTGAACGTCACGGCGGAGACGACCGCGAGGGCGAGGCCCGCGCCGAGGCCGGTGCGCGCCGTCGCGCGGGCGTCATGTGTCATCTCTGCCATGGCTCATGACGCTACGACCGCGTGGAGTAACGTGTCAACATGCCGTTCGCTCATGACACCGTGGCGGAGCTCCGGGCGGCCGTCGCCCTCGTGAACTCGGGCGAGCCGCCCGAGACCCTCGAGACCACCGCCGACCTCGACGCCTTCTTCCGGGAGCACGAGTACACCGGCCGTCACGACGGCACCGCCGAGGAGCTCGACCAGGTGCGCGCGCTGCGGCCCCGGCTCCGGGCGCTGCTCCTCGCCGACCGCGACGACGCGGCGGGTCTGGTCAACGACCTGCTCGCCGGCGTGCCCGTCCACCCGCGCCTCGTGCGGCACTCGGGGGAGGACTGGCACGTCCACGCGACCGCCGACGACGCCCCGCTCGCCACCCGCATCGTCGTCGAGACCGCCATGGCGATGATCGACCTCATCCGCGACGACGAGCTCTCCCGCCTCGCGGTGTGCGCCGACGCCGACTGCCAGGGGCTGGTGCTGGACCTGTCGCGCAACCGCTCGCGGCGGTACTGCTCCACCGCGTGCACCAACCGCAACGCCCAGGCCGCGCTGCGGGCCCGCCGCTCCGCCTGAGGCCACGGGCACACGGGCGACGTCTCTGGTCGACGTATCTGCCGTTGCGCGCCGCGCTCCCTCCCCGCGAGGGCGCCAGGCTTTCCCGGGGCGACGACCCGCCCGGCCCGGCCCCACGAAGGAGGCGGCCATGTCCGTCACGACGAGCAAGGCCCTCGACCCCTGGCCGGTCGTCCGCCCCGGTGACCGGTTCCACCCCGTCGGCACGCTGCAGCACCTGCTCAACGAGCACGGGCACGACCTCGAGGTGGACGAGACGTTCGGCCCGCTCACCGAGGCCGCCGTGCGGGCCTCCCAGCGCGACTTCGGCCTCGAGGTCGACGGCGTCGTCGGGCCCAGGACCTGGGGCGCGATCGTCGTCACCGTGCGCCTCGGCAGCCGCGGTCACGCCGTCCGCGGGGCGCAGTCCGAGCTCGACGTCCGCGTCGGCCTCGACCTCGTGGTCGACGGGGTCTTCGGGCCGAGGACCGAGAGCGCGGTGCGCGAGTTCCAGCGGGCGCTGTCGGCGTTCGGCGTCCTCGTCGACGGCGTCGTGGGGCCCGTGACGTGGCGTGCCCTGGTCAGCGGGATGGTCTCCGACTGACCGCCTCGCCGCCGTCGTCAACCGGCGGCGCCCGCCAGGAGCAGGTCGCACACCGCGACCAGGCGCGCGCGCAGCTCCTGCCCGCGCGCGGCGAACCCGCGCTGGCGGCGCACGTACTCCGCCTTGCCCTCCGGCGTCTCGATCGGCACGGCCTCGACGCCGTAGGACGAGACGTCGTACGGGGCCGCGGCCATGTCGGTGTACCGGATGTCGCGGGCGAGCTCGAACGCGTCCAGCAGCAGGTCGCCGGGGACGGCGGGCCCGAGCTTGAGCGCCCACTTGTACAGGTCCATCCCGGCGTGCAGGCAGCCGGGCTGCTCCATCGACGGCTGGCGCTCGCGGGTGGGGCGCAGCTGGTTGCGGCCGGCGGCCTCGGGCGTGAAGAACCGGTAGGCGTCGAAGTGCGAGCAGCCGATGCGGTGCGACTCGACGACGGCGTCCGTGCCGTCGTGGCCCAGCCGCAGCGGCAGCGGGTGGCGGTGGTCGCGCCCCGCCGCGCGGTCGCGGTACACCATCGCCCACTCGTGCAGGCCGAAGCAGCCGAACGTCCCGGGTCGCCCGGCGGTGGCGGACACGAGCGCGCGGACGTAGCGGACGGTGTCGCCACGGTCGGCCACGAAGGCGTCGACGTCGAGCGTCGCGCCGTGCGTACCGCCGTCGTCGCCCCGCAGCTGCGTCTCGCGGTACCAGCGCCACCCGGCGTGCTCGGCGGCGTCCGCGAGGACCACGCCCGGTCCCGGGTGCCAGCGGCGCAGGTGGCTCACGCGCGTGGGGTAGTACGTGAACAGGAAGTCCTCGATCGCGTGCGTCGAGCCCTCGTCGCGGGCGGCGCGCCACACCGCGGTCAGCGCGTCGGCCCGGGCGGCGTGCGCGGCGGCCAGCGGCTCCCACGCCTCGCGCGGCACGACGGTGTCGGCGGAGGTCACCGCCGGGGCGTCGAGGGTCGTCGTGCGCATCCCACCAGGGTACGAGCGCGGCGAGCACCCCCCTCACCGGGCTAGCGTGTGACTCGTGCCGCACACCCACGACTTCCGTCAGGTCGACGTCTTCGCCACCGGCCCGCTCACCGGCAACCCGGTGGCCGTGGTGCACGACGCCGACGGCCTCGACGACGCGCAGATGGCCGCCTTCGCGCGGTGGACCAACCTGTCCGAGACCACGTTCCTGCTGCGTCCCACCACGCCCGACGCCGACTACCGGCTCCGCATCTGGACGCCCGGGGGCGAGCTGCCCTTCGCCGGCCACCCCACGCTCGGCACCGCGCACGCGTGGCTCGAGGCGGGCGGGGTGCCCCGCTCCGCGGACCACGTCGTCCAGGAGTGCGGCGTCGGGCTCGTCACGGTCCGGCGCGAGCCCGACGGGGGCGGCGACCGGCTCGCGTTCGCCGCGCCGCCGCTGCGACGCTCCGGCGCGGTCGGGCCGGAGGACCTCGCGCAGATCGCGCGCGGCCTGCGGGTGAGCGTGGCCCAGATCGAGGACGCGGCGTGGGTGGACAACGGCCCGGGCTGGGTCGCCGCCCGGCTGGCGGACGCCGCGGCGGTGCTCGCCGTCGAGCCGGACTTCGCCGCGTTCGGCGGGCTGAAGATCGGCGTCGTCGGCACCTACGGGCCGGGCGAGTCGGACGCCGCGGTCGAGGTGCGCGCGTTCGTGCCCGACATCGGCGTGGCCGAGGACCCCGTGACCGGCAGCCTCAACGCCGGGCTCGGGCAGTGGCTCGCGGGCGGCCTGCTGCCGCCGTCGTACGTCGCTTCGCAGGGCACCGCCCTCGGGCGCCGCGGCCGCGTGCACGTGCGCCGCGACGACCACGGTGCCGTGTGGGTGGGCGGGGACGCGGTCACGACGATCGTCGGCACCGTCACCCTCTGACGGCGGCGCCCTGACCGGGCGTCAGCCCCGGCGCCGGAACGGGGCGAGCGTGGCCCGCACCTGCTCGGCGGCGCCCCAGTCGTCGTCGAACTGCGCGACGACGGCGAGGTGCTGGCGCAGCTGCAGGATCGGCATGCGGTCGCGCCACCCGCGATCGAGCCCGGTGAGCTCCGCGTACCGGTCGAAGAACCCCCGGGACTCGGGCGGCGGTGCCGTCGTCCAGAGGTGGGCGAGGTCGACCTCTGCCCACGTGTACGACACCGCGGGGTCGATCAGCGCGGGCCGACCGTCGGCGGTCGCGAGGACGTTCTGCGCCCACAGGTCGCCGTGCGTCAGGCACGCGGGGCGGTCCGGCAGCAGCTCGGGGAGGCGGGCGCAGAGGTGCTCCAGGGCCACCCGGTCGGCGGGCCCGAGGGCGGCGTCGACCCGCGGCTCGCCGAGCCAGCGCAGCAGGCGGCTCCGGGCGAAGAAGGTGAACCCGTCGTCCGCCCAGGCGTTGTCCTGGCGGCGGCGGCCGAGCCAGTTGTCCCGGTGCCAGCCGAACCGGTCGTGGGTGGTGGCGTGCAGCCGGGCGAGCGCGTGCGCGAGCCGCTCCCAGAACTCCTCGTCGCGCGGGCGTGGGTGCAGCACCTCGAGGACGAGCAGGTCGCGGGCGGCGAGCACGACGTCGGGCGTGGCGACGCCGCCGAGCTCCCGCAGCGCCGCCAGGCCCTCGGCCTCGGCCGGGAAGGCGTCGTCGGACGGCGCGTCGTCGAACCCCTTGACGAACTCCTCGACGAACCCCTTGACGAACACCGCGGTGCCGTCGGCACGCCGGGCCAGGCCCGCGGTCGCGGCGAGGCCTCCGGTCGCCGGCTCGACGGAGACGACGTCGACGATGCCGGAGTCGTCGAGGCGGCGCCTCAGCAGCGCCATCGCGTCGGTCACGGTCGGCTCCTCTCGTCGTGCCCGGCATCCTGGCAGATCGGGCGCAGGAGACGGCGAGGCGATCCACCTCCGGCGGTGCCGGCGCCGCCCGCCGCTCCCGGTGGCTCAGCGGACGTGGAACGCGGCCCGGTATGCCGCGGGAGCGACCCCGACGCTGCGGTGGAAGTGTCGCCGGAGCGTGGCCGCGGTGCCGAGCCCCGAGCCGGCCGCGACCTGCTCGATCGACGCGTCGGTGCGTTCGAGGAGCTCCTGCGCTCGCGCGACCCGCTGCCGGTGCAGCCAGTCGAGCGGCCCGGACCCGACCTCGGCCTGCATGCGGCGGGCGAGCTGGCGGGTGCTGAGCCCGGCGTGCGCGGCGAGGTCGCGCACGGTCAGCGGCCGGTCGACCCGGGCGCGAGCCCATTCCAGCGTCGGGGCGAGCCCGGAGCCGGTGCGCGGGGAGGGCGGCGTCGCGACGAACTGGGCCTGGCCCCCGCTCCGGTGCGACGGGACGACCAGGCGGCGGGCGATGCCGTTGGCGGCCGCGGCCCCGAGGTCGCGGCGCACGAGGTGGAGGGCCAGATCGAGCGCGGCCGTCTTGCCGGCCGACGTGAGGACGTCGCCGTCGTCGACGTACAGGACGTCGGCGCGCACCCGGACCCGGGGGTAGCGGCGGGCGAGGTCGTCGGCGTGCACCCAGTGCGTGGCCGCCTCCCGGCCGTCGAGCAGACCGGCGGCCGCGAGGACGAAGGCGCCCGTGCACAGGGCGGCGATCGTGGCGCCGCCCCGCTGCGCGGTCCGGAGCGCGTCGAGCAGGAGCGGGTCCGGTGCGGCGCCGGGGTCGTCGGTCGACGTCACGACGACGCGGTCGACCCGGGACAGCTCGGTGTACGGGGCGGTCCGCGCGCCCGGCAGCCACGGGTGGGGCTCGCCGTCCGGCGTGCAGGCCACGAAGTCGTACCAGGCGCCGGCAGGGGAGAGCTCGGCGCGGTCGACGCCGAAGACCTCCGCGGCGATCGCCGTCTCGTACAGCATGCCGGTGTCGTGCAGGACCAGGGCGAGGCGCGGCATGTCCGAAACTGTACGCACCATGTCGTTCGGGACGCTCGTCGCGCGACGGCGCGGTGAGCAGGATCGAGCCATGCAGACACCTGAGGCAGTGATGGTCTACGGGGCCGGCGGGCACACGGGCGGCTTCGTCGTCGACGAGCTGGTCCGGCGCGGGCTGGCGCCCGTGCTCGCCGGCCGCGACGCCGAGCGCCTCGCGGGCGTCGCGTCGCGGTACCCCGGCCTCGACGTCCGGGCGGCGAGGGTGGACGACTCCGCCGCGCTGCGCGCCGCCCTGGACGGCGTCGCCGTGGTGGTGAACTGCGCCGGCCCGTTCCTCGACACCGCGCTGCCGCTGGCGGGCGCCGCGGTCGCGGCCGGGGCGCACTACCTCGACGTCACCGCCGAGCAGCCGGCGGTGCAGCAGCTCTACGAGGAGCTCGACGCGCCCGCCCGCGCCGCCGGGGTCGCCGTCGTCCCCGCCATGGCGTTCTACGGCGGTCTCGCCGACCTGCTCGTCACCGCCGCCCTGGAGGGAGCGCGGGACGCCGACGCCGTCGAGGTCGCCGTCGGGCTGGACCACTGGTGGCCCACGGCCGGCACCCGCGTCACGGGGGCACGGAACACCGCGACACGCCTGGTCGTCCGCGGCGGTCGCCTCGTGCCCCTCGCCGACCCCGCGCCGCCGGGCCGGTGGCGGTTCCCGGCGCCGCTGGGCGAGCAGCCCGTGGTCCGGCTGCCGTTCTCGGAGGTGCTCACCGTCACGCGCCACCTCGCCGTCGGGGAGCTCACCTCGTACCTGACGTCCGGGCCTCTCGAGGAGCTCCGCGACGAGCGGACGCCGCCCCCGACCGGCGGGGAGCGGTCGCCGCAGCAGTTCGTCGTCGACGTCGCCGTCCGGCGCGGCGCGACCGTGCGTCGGCTGGCCGCGGCGGGCCAGGACATCTACGCCGTCTCCGCCCCGATCCTCGCGGAGGGGGTGGTCCGGCTGCTGGCCGGGCGGCACCGGGGCGCCGGCGCCCTCGCCCCGGCCGAGGCCTTCGACGCGACGGACGTCCTCGCGGCCCTGGAGGCGCACCCTGCCGGGCTCACGACGACACGTCCGGCGGACGCGTCGGCGGACCTGCAGCCCGGTCGCTGACGGCGCCGACCAGGCGTTCGAGGGGGCCCCGGCCGAGCAGGAACCGCCACGCCGTCGCCGCGGCGAGCGTGACCAGCACCAGCACGACCAGGGGGCCGTTGGTGGTGGACCCGAGCAGGTCCCAGCGCCAGATGGCCACGATCTGGAGCGAGTACACGGTCAGCGCCATCGACCCGACCGCGGCCATCGGGGCCAGCGCCCACCGCCCGACCCGGCCGACGTGGAGGCACAGGCCCACGACCGCCGCCGCGAACCCGCCCGACGCGAGCACCTCGAACGTCGTGTCGTCGTGCGGGCCGTCGAGGAACAGCCCGGCGACGCCGGGCCACGGGTCGTCCCAGGCGAACGGCGGCGGGTCCACCGACTGCCGCGCCATGACCTGGGAGGACAGCACGACCTCCTCGCCGCCGGCGGCACCGACCGCCCAGGCGGACAGGAAGGAGAAGGCGCCCCACGCGGCCAGCCCGCCGAGCAGGAGCCCGCGGCGCAGGCGCGGCGAGCGCAGGTCGCAGCGCCCGATCGCCATCCCCGCGAGGACGTACGCCATCCAGACGACCGCGGGGTAGTGGCCGGTGAGCACGAAGTCGGTGACGGCGCCCGAGCCGTCGTGCGGCAGCCGTAGCCCGGCCCGCAGCAGCGCCTCCGGCCCCCAGTACGCGAGGAGCGGCCCGACGAGCGCGACCGCCGCGGCGAGCGCGAGGAGGCGCGGGGGCCGCCAGCGCAGGAACGGCAGCGCGAGCACGAAGTAGCAGGCGTAGAAGCCCAGGATGAGGGCGACACGTGTCCCGAGGAGGTCGAGCAGCGCCACGACCACGAGGAGCAGCGCGGCCCGCACGAGCAGGCGGAGGCGCGCCCGCCGCAGCGGATCGCCGTCAAGGGTCCGCGGCCCGCCGGTGACGATCGCGACGGAGACGCCGGCGACCAGGGCGAACAGGATCGACGAGTGCCCGTGCGACAGGTCGAGCAGCCACCAGGCGGGCCCGGCGTCGGGCGTCGTCACGCCCACGTGGGCGGTGAACATGCCCAGGACGGCGATCCCGCGGGCGACGTCGACGCCCGGGACGCGGCCCGGGCCGCCGCCGAGGCGGCGCAGACCCGCGCGCACCCCGGCACGAAGACGGGAGGTCGGCGCGCCTGTGGCCGCGGTCATGGCGCGATGATGCCACCGCCTCGTGGCGCGCGTCGTCCCGGTGCGTGAGAACGTCGCGGCTTGCGGGCCGCGCGGTCACTACGGTAGGAGCATGAGTGACCTCAGCGCGGAGCCCGCACCCCAGGGCGACCCCGAACCCGCCGGTGCCGACCTCAACGACGCGATCGAGGCACCCAGCACGCACCACACGGTGCCCAGCAAGGAGTCCGAGTCGTACACCCACGGCCATCACGAGTCCGTGCTGCGCTCGCACCGTTCCCGCACGGCCCAGAACTCGGCCGGCTTCCTCGTACCGCACCTGCGCGACGACATGTCGCTGCTCGACGTCGGCTGCGGCCCCGGCACCGTGACCGCCGACTTCGCCCGGATCCTCGCCGGCGGCGAGGTCGTGGGCGTGGACGCCAGCCCCAAGGTGCTCGAGGCGGCGCGCGAGCACGCCGAGGCGCTGGGCTACGGCAACGTCCGCTTCCAGCAGGCGAACGCCTACGAGCTGCCGTTCGCCGACGACTCGTTCGACGTCGTGTACGCGCACCAGCTGCTGCAGCACCTGTCCGACCCGGTCGCGGCGCTGCGCGAGATGAAGCGCGTCGCCAAGCCGGGCGGGATGGTCGCGGTGCGCGACGCCGACTACGCGGGTATGGCCTGGTACCCGGAGACCCCCGGGCTGACGGAGTGGAACGAGCTGTACCACGAGGTCACGCACGCGTACGGCTTCGAGCCCGACGCCGGTCGTCGGCTCATGTCGTGGGTGCAGGAGGCCGGGCTGGACGGCATCGTGCCGTCCGCGTCGTCGTGGTGCTACGCCACCCCGACCGACCGCCAGTGGTGGGGCGAGCTGTGGGCCGAGCGCTGCGTGGAGTCCAACTTCGCGGTCCAGGCCAAGGAGTCGGGCCTGGCCGACGACGTCGCGCTCGAGCAGATCGCGCAGGACTGGCAGGCGTGGGCGCAGGCGCCCGACGGCTGGTTCGCCATCCTGCACGGCGAGGTCCTCGCCCGCGCCTGACCGCACCCGACCGCGCCCGACCGCGGTGCGCACGCTCCCCGCGTAACCTGGGCGCGTGCGCATCGCGAGATTCACCACCGGAGACGACCCCCGCTTCGCCCTCGTCCAGCACGAGGGGGACAAGACGTTCCTCGCCGTCCTCGGCGGCGACCCGCTCTACATGCCGGCCATGCCGACGGGGGAGCGGATCGAGCTGGGCGACGGCGTCCGGCTGCTCGCCCCGGTGATCCCGCGCTCCAAGGTGGTCGCCGTCGGCAAGAACTACGCCGACCACGCCAAGGAGATGGGCGGCGAGGTGCCGGCTACGCCGCTGCTGTTCTTCAAGCCCAACACCGCCGTCGTCGGCCCCGACGACCCGGTGGTGCTGCCCGAGTTCACGCGCGAGGTCAGCTACGAGGCCGAGCTCGCCGTCGTGATCTCCAAGGTCACCAAGGACGTGGAGCCCGAGAACGTGCGGTCGTACGTCCTCGGCTACACGGTGGCCAACGACGTCACCGCCCGTGACGCGCAGCGCACCGACGGCCAGTGGGCCCGAGCCAAGGGCTTCGACACGTCCTGCCCGCTGGGCCCGTGGATCGACACCGACCTGAACCCCGAGGACGTCGCCGTGCGCTCCCGCGTCAACGGCGAGCTCAAGCAGGACGGCCGGACGTCCGACATGGTCTTCGACGTGCCGTTCCTCGTGTCGTACATCAGCAAGGCGATGACCCTGCTGCCGGGCGACGTCATCCTCACCGGCACCCCGGCCGGGGTCGGCCGCATCGACCACGGCGACCACGTGGAGTGCGAGGTCGAGGGCATCGGCGTCCTCGCCAACCCCGTCTTCCGCCGCGACTGAGGTGCCGGAACTCACCGACGACGCCCGGTCCGTGCTGCGGCGCATGGACCCGGCCGACCCGGGGCAGCGCGCCCTGCGGGACCGGTTCGTCGCGCACCTCGAGGCGCACCCCGACGGCGTGCTGCGCACCTGCCGCCCGGACCACGTCACCGCGTCCACCGTGGTGCTGTCGGCCGACGCCTCGCGCGTGCTGCTGACCCTGCACGCCAAGGCGGGCCGCTGGTTCCAGCTCGGCGGGCACGCGGAGCCCGGCGACGGCACGCTGCTCGCCGCGGCGCGGCGGGAGGCGGTCGAGGAGTCCGGCCTGGACGTCGACCTCGACCCCGTGCCCGTGCACCTCGACGAGCACGCCGTGCCGTTCTGCGGGCCGGACGGCGACGCGCACCACCTGGACGTGCGCTTCGTCGCCGTCGCGCCCGACGGCGCCCGGCACGCCGTGAGCGACGAGTCGCTCGACGTGCGGTGGTGGCCGGTCGACGACCTGCCGAACCCGGACCTCGCGGCCATGGTCGCCCTCGCCGTCGACCGCGTGCGGGTCACGGACCCGCGATGACCGCGCTCGCCGTCGGACCGTCCGCCGAGGACCGATCAGCCGAGGACTGAGGAGACCGGCGCGTGGACGTGTACGAGGCCGTGGACAGCCGCCGGGCGGTGCGGGCGTTCAGCGACGAGCCGGTGCCACGGGACGTGCTGCGGCGCGTCCTGACGGCGGCGACGAGGGCGCCGTCCAGCGGGAACCTCCAGCCGTGGCGCGTCTACGTCGTCACGGGAGGCCCGCTCGCCGAGCTCAAGCGGCGCGCGACCGCCCGGGCGCTCGCGGGCGACCCGGGCGACGAGCGGGAGTACCCCATGTACCCGGACGGGCTGCCCTCCCCGTACGTGGACCGCTTCGCCGCCGCGGCCGCCCAGCGGTACGCGGCGCTCGGCATCGAGCGCGACGACCCGGACCGGCCCCGGAGGATCGCCACCCTGAACTCCGGGGCGTTCGGGGCGCCGGCCGTCCTGTTCTGTTACCTCGACCGGTCGATGGGCCCCGGACAGTGGGCGGACGCCGGGATGTACCTGCAGACCGTCATGCTGCTGCTGCGGGCGGAGGGGGTGCACAGCTGCCCCCAGGTGTGTGGACGACGTACCGCACCACCGTCGGCGAGATCGTCGGGGCCGACGACGGGCAGGTGCTGCTCTGCGGCGTCTCGGTGGGGTACGAGAAGGACGGCGTGCCCCCGCTGCGGACCGGGCGCGCGGACCTCGGCGAGACCGTGAGCTTCGTCGGGGCGTGACCCGGCCGTCGTCGCGGCCCGTCCGCGGCGAACTACGCTGGCCCCGTGATCCCCGCAGCAGGCTCCTCCGCCGTCCGTGTCCGCTTCGCCCCGTCCCCGACGGGCATGTTCCACGTGGGCGGTGCCCGCTCCGCCCTGTTCAACTGGGCGGTCGCCAAGCAGCAGGGCGGCACGTTCGTGCTGCGCGTCGAGGACACCGACGCCGCGCGCAACAAGCCCGAGTGGGTGGACGGCATCCTGAACGCCCTCGCGGCGCTCGGCATGCACGCGGAGGACCCGACGTTCGAGGGCCCGTACTTCCAGTCGCAGAACGTCGAGAAGCACCGCGAGGCCTCGGCCCGCCTGTACGAGGCCGGCCGCGCCTACTACTGCGACTGCACCCGCGACGACGTCGCCGCCCGCACCGGCAACGCGCACTCCGGCTACGACGGCTTCTGCCGCGACCGCGGCCTCACCTACGAGCCGGGCCGGGCGCTGCGCTTCCGCACCCCCGACGAGGGCGAGACGCAGGTCGTCGACCTCATCCGCGGCAACCCGACCTTCCCGAACTCCGCGATGGAGGACTTCGTCGTCGCGCGCGGGGACGGCTCGCCCGTGTTCCTGCTCGCGAACGTCGTGGACGACCTCGACGAGGGCATCACGCACGTCATCCGCGGCGAGGAGCACCTGCCGAACACGCCCAAGCAGCAGCTCCTGTGGGAGGCGCTCGGCGCGCAGCCGCCCACGTGGGCCCACCTGCCCGTGATCGTCAACGAGAAGCGCCAGAAGCTCTCGAAGCGCCGCGACAAGGTCGCGCTCGAGGACTACCTCGCCGAGGGCTATCTGCCCGCTGCGATGGTCAACTACCTCATGCTGCTCGGCTGGGCGCCCGGCAACGACGAGGAGATCCTCCCGTTCGACGAGCTGGTCGAGCGGTTCCGCATCGAGGACGTCAACAGCGCGTCGGCGTTCTTCGACGTCAAGAAGCTGCTGTCGTTCAACGGCGAGTACATCCGCGCGATGTCCGTCGAGGACTTCGTCGCCGCCGTCGACCCGTGGCTGCACGCCCCGAAAGCGCCGTGGTCGGAGGAGCAGTTCGACGCCGCGGCCTTCGCCGAGGTCGCCCCGCTCGCGCAGTCGCGCGTCGCGCTGCTCGCCGACATCACCGACAACGTCGACTTCCTCTTCCTCGACGAGCCCGTCGAGGACGAGCGCTCGTGGGCCAAGGCGATGAAGGCCCCCGCCGCCGAGCTGCTCGCCGACGCCCGGACGGCGCTCGCGGACCTCGGGACCTGGGAGGCGGAGCCGCTCAAGGACCTCGTCACCACGGTGGGGGAGCAGCACGGCCTCAAGCTGGGCAAGGCGCAGGCTCCGGTGCGCGTCGCCGTCACCGGCCGCACGATCGGCCTGCCGCTCTTCGAGTCCCTCGAGGTGCTCGGCCGCGAGCGCACGCTCGCGCGCGTCGACGCGGCCCTGGCCCGCCTCGCCGCGGAGGCCGCGACGACCGACGGCGCGACCGCGTGACGGCGCTCGTCGACGGCGTCCTGCTCGACGTCGACGACACGCTCGTCGACACCAAGGGCGGGTTCGCCAAGGCCCTGACCGCCGTCGCCGTCGAGTACCTGCCGCACGTGCCGGCGGACCGCTATCCCGAGCTGCTGGCGCACTGGCGCACCGACCCGGGCGGCTACTACAAGCGCTTCACGCGCGGCGAGACGGACGCCCTCACGCAGCGCCGGCTGCGTGCCGACCTGCTGCACCGCACCTTCGGGGGCGAGCCGGTCACGGAGGACACGTTCGCCGACTGGGACGCGCTCTTCTGGGGCACGTTCGAGCGGTCGTGGGCGGCGTTCGACGACTCCGCGGCGGCCCTCGACGCGCTGCGGGGCTCCGGCGTCAGGATCGGCGTCGTGACGAACGCGTACACCGAGCTCCAGGAGCGCAAGCTGCGCGCCGCCGGCCTCGAGGGCGTCCCCGTGCTCGTGGGCGTGGACACGCTCGGCTACGGCAAGCCGCACCCCGACGTCTTCGTCGAGGGCGCCCGCCGCCTGGGCACCGACGTCGCGCGCACCGCGTACGTGGGCGACGAGCCCACCACCGACGCCCGCGCGGCCCGTGACGCCGGCCTCGTCGGCGTCTGGCTCGACCGTCCGGGCGCGCGCCGCGACGACGAGCACCACGTGGACGCCGACGCCCTGCGCGCCGACGGGATCGTCGTGCTGCCCGGCCTCGCCGGCCTGCCCGCCGCCCTCGGCCTCTGAGCTGACCGCTCGCTCAGGGGGCGAGCACCAGGACGGCGGCGAGCGCCAGCCCCGTGACGACGACGGTGCCCAGGGCGCCGAGCACGAGCGGACGCCGTGCGGTCCGTGCCAGGCGGGGGACGTCGACGCCGGTGCCGAGGGCGAACATGGCGGCGACGAACAGGATCGTCGTGAGCTGCTGGGCGGTGGCGGTGACGACGTCGGGCAGCAGGCCCGTGCTGCGCACCAGCACCGCGGCGAGGAAGCCCAGCACAAACCCGGGGACGAGGGGCGCGCGGCGCCCGCCCGTCTCGGGCGCGACGTCGTCCGGCGCGCCGTCCCGGGGCGCCGCGGTGGCCGCCGCGCGCCGTGAGAGCAGCGCGCCCGCACCGGCGACCAGGGGCGCGAGGAGCACCACCCGCGCGAGCTTGGTGACGGTCGCGGTGGCCAGCGCGGCGGCCGAGACGGTGCCGGCTGCGGCGACCACCTGGGCGACCTCCTGCACGCTCGCGCCGATCCAGAGACCCGCATGGTGGTCGGTGAGCCCGAGGGCGCCCGCCAGCGGCGGCAGCACGAAGATCGCGACCGTCCCGTAGACCGTGACGAGCGCGAGCGCCGCGGCCACGTCGTCGCGCAGCCGGGCGGGCGCCGCCGCCCCCGTGCGCGGGTCGCGCTCCAGCACGCTCGTCATCGCGGAGACGGCCGCGGCGCCGCAGATCGAGAACCCGGTCGCGACCAGCAGGGAGGTGGTCCGCGGTACCCGCAGCAGCCGCCCGAGCCCGAGGATCGCGACGAACGTGCCCGCCACGGTCACGACGACGACGGCGATGCCGCGCCAGCCCAGCGCGAGCACGTCGGGCACGGAGAGCTGCAGCCCGAGCAGCACCACCCCGGCCCGCAGCACGGTGCGCGCCGTCCAGTTGGTGCCGGGACCGACCCGCTCCGCGAACCGCGCGGCGCGGCCGCCCCGGGGGACGAACCGTCCCAGCGCGGAGCCGAGCACCGCGCCGGCCACGAGCGCCAGGACCAGGGGCGACAGGGCCCCGTTCGTCATCGGGGCCAGGAAGCGGCTGACGCCGAGCAGGGCCACGGTCGCCACGGCGGCCAGCGCGAGGCCGGGGCCGAGGCGGGACGCGCCGGGAGGAGTCCGGCGCGTCGGGTCTGCGGTCGGGCCTGTGGTCGGGCCGGTGATCGGGTCTGTGGTCGAGTCTGTGGTCGGCGTGGGAGGGGGAGCGGTGGGCACGTGACCAGGCTCGCGAACCGCCCGGCGACCCGGAAGCGCCAGGTGCCGATCGATCCATAGACTGACGCTATGGCAGACCGTCCACCGCTGGCCGCCCTCGAGCTGCTGGTCGCCCTCGACGCCCACGGCTCGATCTCCGCCGCCGCGCGGGCCGCCGGGGTGTCCCAGCCCACGGCGTCCGCCGGGCTGCACCGGCTGGAGCGGCGGCTGGGCCTCGAGCTGCTGTCCCGCGGGCCGCGCGGCACGGCCCTCACCGCCGTCGGGCGTCAGGTGGCGGAGGCAGCGCGCGACGTCGTGGACGCCACGGACCGCTTCGAGGCCGCGGCCGCCGCCCTGCGGTCCGCACCCGTGCCCGGGCTGCGGGTGGCGGCCAGCCTCACGATCGCCGAGTACCTGGCCCCGCGCTGGCTCGCCGCGTTCGGGCGCGGGGAGCGGGAGCGCTCGGGCACGGCCCCCGACGTCGAGCTCGTGGTGCGCAACTCGCGCGAGGTCATGGAGCTCGTGCTCGACGGTGCGGCCGAGCTCGGGTTCGTGGAGAGCCCGACCGTGCGCCGTGGACTGCGCTCGCGCACCGTGGCCCACGACGAGCTCGTGGCCGTCGTCGCCCCCGCGCACCCCTGGGCACGACGGCGGTCCGTCAGCCCGGCGGGCCTCGCCGCAGGCGACCTCGTGCTGCGCGAGGCCGGCTCGGGCACCCGCGACGTGCTCGAGGACGCGCTCGGGCAGGCGGGGGTGCGCCTGCCGTCCCACGTCACCGCCCTGGGCTCCACGGCGGCCGTGAAGTCCGCCGTGCGGCACGGGGACGGCGTGACCGTCCTGTCCGCCCTCACCGTGGCCGACGACGTGGCCGCGGGCCACCTCGTGACCGTGCCGATCGCGCAGCTCGACCTCTCGCGTCGCCTGCGCGTGGTGTGGCGCGACGGCGCGTCCCTGTCCGCGCCGGCCCGACGGCTCGCCGCGGTGGCCGGCGCGCGCTGACCGGTGCTCAGCGCCGCCGGGCGCGGTAGGCGGACGTGACGTACGGAAGCTCGACCTCGGCCCGGCCGACGAGGTCGGGGTGCGTGGCCTCCAGCGCGTCGACCTCGGCCAGGCGCGCGGCGCGCTCGTCGTCGGGCAGGGTGAGGAGGAAGCTGCGCGTCCCGGCGAGCACGCGCAGCGCCCCGGCCGGGAGGCGGTCGACCCAGCGGAAGGTGGCGGCCTCGACCGCGGTGAACGGGTCGCCGACGCCGGTCAGAGGGACGTGGCCTGCCGCGGGCTCGAGGCGGTCGCCCCGGTGCAGGATCTCGCCGAACCGCGCGACCCAGTCGACGGCGGTGTCGCGGTCGTTCCAGACGACGCCGAGCGTGCCGCCCGGGCGCAGGACGCGGGCGATCTCGGTCGCGGCGGCGTCGGCGTCGAACCAGTGCCACGCCTGGGCGACGAGCACGGCGTCGACGGACGCGTCCGGGAGCGGGAGGTGCTCGGCGGTGCCCTGGTGGGTGGTGACGCCCGGCAGCCGCGCGGACAGCTCGCCGAGCATGGGCGACGACGGGTCGACGGCGACGACGTCCGTGCCCGCCGCGACGAGGTCGACGACGACCTCGGTGAGCTTGCCCGTCCCGGCGGCGAGGTCGAGGACCCGCCGTGCGCCCGCGGGCAGCAGCCACTCGACGGCGTCCCGCGGGTACGTGGGCCTGACCTGCGCGTACAGGTCGGCGTCCCGGTCGAACGAGGCCGCGCGGTCGGCGTGGTCGTGCGGGTCGCGCCCGGCCGGGGCGGACGCGGACGAGGGTGACGGGGGAGTCGAGGGGGCCATGCCGCGAGCCTGCCACGGGTGGGGTCGCGGCGTGACGCACGGCACCCTGCACGCGTTTTGGACGACGGCCACCTGTCCGGTAATGTTTTCCGACGTTGGGCCTGACGCCGGCGCTCCGATCACCATGTCGGATTTGCCCGGAAGGCTCGATCCATTGGGGTATGGTGTAATTGGCAGCACGAGAGATTCTGATTCTCTTAGTCTAGGTTCGAGTCCTGGTACCCCAGCGCAGCGCTCTTCACCCGCCTGGTGCGGTGTGTAGAGTTCTCACCGGCACGGAGGTCCTCGAGACCACCGGGTCATAGGCCCCCATCGTCTAGCGGCCTAGGACGCCGCCCTCTCACGGCGGTAACGCGGGTTCAAATCCCGCTGGGGGTACGCAGACCGTCCGTCTCGACGGACGGTCGCAACGGTTCGGGTCGCAAGACCGGAGCCAGTTCCAGGCCCCCATCGTCTAGCGGCCTAGGACGCCGCCCTCTCACGGCGGTAACGCGGGTTCAAATCCCGCTGGGGGTACACAGCAGGCATCTCACACGCAAGGCCCGGTCCACGCGGACCGGGCCTTCGTCGTTCCACGGCTCCCGACGGAACTGGCTCAGTGCGGAACCGGCTCAGGGCGGAACCGGCTCAGAGGAACGGGTCGGGCACGATCGCGCCGTCGCTGCGCGGGTGGTCGTAGCTCGCGCCGGTGGGCTTCCAGCTCACCGGGTGCGCCCCGGCACTGGGCTGGGCCTCGGGCGGGCGGGGCGCCGGGTGGGGCGGCTGCACGGCGATCGGCTGCGTGATGGGACGGGGGCCCTCGGACTTCTCGCGGCCGGGCACGACGGTCGGCGCGCCAGGGGCGCCGTCGGCCGGCCGGGCGGGTCCGCCGCCCAGGTCGTCGTCATCGTCCAGGCGCGAGCCGCCCGGCGTGAAGAGGGTGTCGCACAGAGTGCGGTAGGTGGAGTCCGGGCGCGGGACGTACCTGATGGTGCGCAGGGCCTGGTCCTGGCCGGCGGACTCCATGTCGAAGCGGCCGTAGCCGAGGACCTGGCCCGTGGGGCTGCGCGAGTACCCCATGTCCGTGACCTTCTTCATCGGCATCATCGCGACCTTGTGCACGACGAGCCCGTACAGGAGCAGCAGCCGCTTGTCGGTCGCGACGAACCACTCGTAGCGCCACTCGAGCCACTTCCAGGCGAGGCGACCGGCCACGACGAACCACACCACCCACAGCCACCCCACGGTGGGGCGCACGTCGACCGGGGTCGACATGACGATGGTGCCGATCAGCAGGAACGCGGCGGCCGTCGTCGCGATCGGCTCGAGGAGCAGCGCCCAGTGGTGCCGGGTCGCGACGATGACCCGCTCGTTCGGCAGCACGTACCGACGCAGGTGCGCGTGCGCGCGCACCGCGTCGCGCTGGCGCCTCTCGTCGGTGGTCACGGGTTCTCCGGCCGTCGTCAGTCGGTCAGGTTCGCGAAGAACTGCCCGAAGCTGGAGAACGCGTTGGTGATGAAGTCCCAGATCGCCGTGACGATGTTCGCCGCACGGTCAGGGCTGCTCACGATCGCGTAGATCAGGAAGATCACGACGATCCAGATCAGCAGGGTCTTGGCCTTCGCGGGCATCAGGTCCTCACGCCTCTCGGGTCTCAGGGCACGGCTGCCCCGTCAGCCAGGAGCGTACTGACCTGGGCGGGGGCCCGACAGCACCGGGCCCGGCGCGCCGCGTGCAGTGGCGGCGGGCCGGGCCCGGCGGTCGGCCCCGCGAGGGGCGGTGGTCAGGGAGGGCGTCGTCACTCGCCGGCGCGGCGCAGCACCTCGGTCAGGCGGTTGGCGGCGGAGACGACGGCGGCGGAGTGCAGGCGGCCCGGCTGGCGGGTGAGGCGCTCGACCGGCCCGGAGACGGACACGGACGCCACGACCCGGCCGGACGGCCCGCGCACCGGGGCCGAGACGGACGCGACGCCGAGCTCGCGCTCGGAGACCGACTGCGCCCACCCGCGGCGTCGGACGCCGGAGAGGATCGTCGCGGTGAACACGGCCTCGCGCAGGCCGCGGTGCAGGCGGTCCGGCTCCTCCCAGGCGAGGAGGATCTGCGCCGCGGAACCCGCGTGCATCGTGAGGGTGGCGCCCACGGGGATCGAGTCGCGCAGGCCGACCGGTCGCTCGGCGGCGGCCACGCAGACGCGATGGTCGCCCTGGCGCCGGTAGAGCTGGGCGCTCTCGCCCGTGTGGTCGCGCAGTGCCGTGAGCACGGGGTTGGCCGCGGCGAGCAGCCGGTCCTCGCCGGCCGCCGTCGCGAGCTCGTTGAGGCGCGGTCCGAGAACGAACCGGCCCTGCATGTCGCGGCCCACGAGACGGTGGTGCTCGAGGGCGACGGCGAGGCGATGCGCCGTGGGGCGGGCGAGCCCGGTCGAGGAGACCAGCTGCGCCAGAGTGGCGGGACCAGCCTCCAGAGCGCCCAGCACGGACGCGGCCTTGTCGAGTACGCCGACTCCGCTAGTATCGTCCATAGGACGATATTGACGTCTCAGTCACTGAGATTGCAAGTCGGGGACCGCATCTCACGGGACGGAACCGTCTCGCGGACCGGGCCCTCCGGGGTCCGACCGACGATATCGACCGGTGAGAACGCCGACGAGATCGACCGAGACACAGCACACGCACGAAGGCCGCGGGGACGCGGCGGACGAGGAGCACATGATGGCCGGCACGCTGGCAGAGAAGGTCTGGGAGGCGCACCTGGTGCGTCGTGGCAGCGACGGGGCACCCGACCTCCTCTACATCGACCTGCACCTCGTGCACGAGGTGACGAGCCCGCAGGCGTTCGAGGGTCTGCGCCTCGCCGGGCGCCCCGTCCGCCGTCCCGATCTCACGATCGCGACCGAGGACCACAACACCCCGACGCTCGACATCGACCTGCCGATCGCGGACCTCACGAGCCGCACGCAGATCGACACGCTGCGCAACAACGCCAAGGAGTTCGGCGTCCGCATCCACTCGCTGGGCGACGCCGACCAGGGCATCGTCCACCAGGTGGGCCCGCAGCTCGGCCTCACCATGCCGGGCCTGACCGTCGTCTGCGGTGACTCGCACACCTCGACGCACGGCGCGTTCGGCGCGCTGGCCTTCGGGATCGGCACCTCCGAGGTCGAGCACGTGCTCGCCACGCAGACCCTGCCGCTCGCCCCGTTCAAGACGATGGCGATCACGGTGAACGGCGAGCTGCCCCCGGGCGCCACCAGCAAGGACATCATCCTGGCGATCATCGCCAAGATCGGCACCGGCGGCGGTCAGGGCTACGTGCTCGAGTACCGCGGCGAGGCCATCCGCAAGCTCTCGATGGAGGCGCGGATGACCATCTGCAACATGTCCATCGAGGCCGGCGCCCGCGCGGGCATGATCGCGCCCGACCAGACGACGTTCGACTACCTCCAGGGGCGCCCGCACGCGCCCGAGGGCGAGGACTGGGACGCCGCCGTCGAGTACTGGACGACGCTGCGCAGCGACGATGACGCCGAGTTCGACGCCGAGGTCGTGCTGGAGGCGGCCGACCTCGAGCCGTTCGTCACCTGGGGCACCAACCCGGGCCAGGGCCTGCCGCTGTCGGCCTCCGTGCCGGTGCCGGCCGAGATCGCCGACGCCAACGAGCGCGTCACCGCGGAGCGCGCGCTGGAGTACATGGGCCTGGAGGGCGGCACGCCGCTGCGCGACGTCAAGGTCGACACGGTCTTCATCGGCTCCTGCACCAACGGCCGCATCGAGGACCTGCGGTCGGTGGCCAAGGTGCTCCAGGGCCGGCACAAGGCCGACGACGTGCGCGTGCTCGTGGTGCCCGCGTCGGCGCGCGTGCGCCTGCAGGCCGAGGCCGAGGGCCTGGACGTCATCTTCAAGGAGTTCGGCGCGGAGTGGCGCAACGCCGGCTGCTCGATGTGCCTCGGCATGAACCCGGACCAGCTCCAGCCGGGGGAGCGCGCCGCGTCGACGTCGAACCGCAACTTCGAGGGTCGCCAGGGCAAGGGCGGGCGCACGCACCTCGTGTCGCCGCTCGTCGCCGCCGCCACGGCCATCCGCGGCACGCTGTCGTCGGTCTCGGACCTCGAGTTCGAGGGCGACGTCGACCTCACGACGTTCGACGGCACCCCGCTGGCGCCGCTGTCCGCCCCGTCCTTCGTCTGACCCCCACCCCGTCGCAGAAGATCGTCCAGGAGTTCGTCATGGAGAAGTTCACCACCCACACGGGCGTCGGGGTGCCGCTGCGCCGCACCAACGTCGACACCGACCAGATCATCCCCGCCGTGTACCTCAAGCGCGTGACCCGCACGGGCTTCGAGGACGCGCTGTTCGCCGCCTGGCGCGGCGACCCCACGTTCGTGCTCAACCAGGACGCGTACAAGGCCGGTTCCGTGCTGGTCGCCGGCGCCGACTTCGGCACCGGATCGTCCCGCGAGCACGCCGTCTGGGCGCTCAAGGACTACGGCTTCCGCGTCGTGCTCGCGCCCCGGTTCGCGGACATCTTCCGCGGCAACTCGGGCAAGCAGGGCCTCGTGGCGGGCATCGTCGCGCAGGAGGACATCGAGATCCTCTGGAAGATCCTCGAGACCAAGCCCGGCACCGAGGTGACCGTGGACCTCGAGGCGCGCACGGCCCACGCCGACGACGTCACCGTGCCATTCCAGATCGACGACTACACGCGCTGGCGCCTCATGGAGGGCCTCGACGACATCGGCCTCACGCTGCAGCACGAGGACGACATCGCGGCCTTCGAGGCGGAGCGCGCGGCCTGGCGGCCGAAGACCCTGCCGGCCAAGCACCTGCCGAGCGTCCCGATCGAGCCGGCGCGCCCGGTCGGCTGACCCTGCGCCCGCACCTTCGAGCGTGGGGGGGGGGTGCGCCGAACGGTGGGTCGCGGGTCCGGCCCCCCCCCCGGGTTGGGTGGCGGGGGGGGGCGCCCCCCGGGTGGGCGGGCGCCGCCCCCCCGGGGGGGCCCCGGTCCCAACCCGGAGGCGGGGGGGGGGGGGCGGGGGGCCCCGGGGGGGGGGGGCGGGCGCCCCCGCCCCCCCCCCCTACCGGCGGGGGGGCACCCCCCCCCCCGGGGTCGAGCGACGCGCCCCCCCCCACGCTCGATGCGTTGCCGGGGCGCTCAGCCGACCTTGTGGCGTGCGCCGCCCTCCACGTGGATGGTCTCGCCCGAGACGAAGCCGGCGCGCAGCAGCCACATCACCGCGTCGACGACGTCGTCCGGCTCGCCGTGGCGGCCGACCAGCGTCCCTGCGGCGCTCCTGCCCAGCAGGGCGGCCTTGCCCGCGCCCAGCCGGTCCCACGCGCCCGAGTCGACGACCCCGGGCGACACGGCGTTGACCCGCACGGGAGCGAGGTCCGCCGCGAGGTGCCGGGCGAGGTGCGCGACCGCGCCGTTGGTCGTGCCCTTGACGAGGGAGCCGGGCCCGGGCCGCCACCCGACGACGCCGGAGAACAGCACGATCGACCCGTGCGGTCGCAGCAACGGCGCGAAGTGCTTCGCCACCAGCATCGGCCCGAGCACCTTCGCCGTGAAGGCGCCGACCAGCTTCTCGTGATCCAGCTCCGCGGCCCGCACGTCGTGCGGCGCCGAACCGGTCGTCACGACGTGGTCGACACCGTCCGCGAGCCGGGCGGCCGCGGCGGCGATCGTCGACTCGTCCTGGAGGTCGATCCGTAGCGCCGTCGCACCGAGCTCCGCCGCCACCGTCTCGGCGGCGGCCAGGTCTCGTGCGCCCACCACCACGTCGTACCCGTCCTTCGCCGCACGTCGCGCGACGGCCGCGCCCAGCGCCCGTGCCCCGCCGATGACCAGGATCCGTTCCATGTCGGCACTCCCTCTCGTAGGATCGGGAGTCACGGTATGGATTGGATACCGGTACCTTCAACGGAACTGGGGACGACCGTGGGCAAGGCCTACAACGTGATGGCGGCGACGTGCCCGAGCCGGACCGTGCTGCACCGCATCGGAGCGCGCTGGACCGTGTTCGTGGTCAACGCCCTCGACGACGGCCCACGCCGCTTCACGCAGCTCAAGGCGCACATCCAGGGCATCACGCCGAAGGTGCTGACGGAGACCCTCCGCACGCTCGAGGCCGACGGCCTGGTCGAGCGCCGCGACTACGCCGAGAACCCACCGCGCGTCGAGTACGACCTGACGCCGCTGGGGCGCTCGCTCCTGGTGCCGCTCCGCGCCGTACGGGCCTGGGCCGAGCAGCACGTGCCGGACATCGAGGAGGCGCGCGCCCGCCACGAGGAGCGCGCGCTCGCCGACCCCGCCTGAACGGGCCGCGGACGACCGTGCGCCCTAGAGGGCGGGCGGACCCTGCCGCACGCGCTCGAGCAGACGCTCCGGCGTCGCCGCCTCCGGGTCCCACCACGAGTCGACGAACCAGGTCGCGCCGGCGTCCGCGAAGGCGCGGGCCTGGTCGCGGGCCTCGCTCGCGTCGGGCGAGAGCAGGCCGGACGCGACGACGTCGAACGGGCCGGCGTCGGGACCGCGCTGCTCGGCGATCCACGCGGTGAGCTCGCGGACGGCGTCAGGGCCGGCCTCCGCCTCCTCCGGCGTCGCGCCGCGGGCCTGCACGACGATCCCGTCCCAGCGCAGCGTACGGTGCAGGTTCTTCAGCGGCGGGTTCGTGGCGTCCCAGACGCCGACGGGCCAGACGGGGATGTGGCCGTGCACCGGGGGAGCGGCGAACCGGAACGGGCCCGTGCGCACCTGCGCGCCGTCGGCCTCGAACGTCTCGCCCGACCACGACGTGCGCAGCCACTCGAGCGTCTCGTCGAGCGCCTGCGCGCGGTCCTTCAGGGCGGTCACCTGCCCCGGGACGGACGTGAAGCCGCGGTCGTCCAGCACCCCGACACCGGCCGGCAGCACGAGGCGCCCACCGGACAGCTGGTCGACCGTCAGGGCGCGCTGGGCCAGCTCCCACGCCCGGTGCCGCGGCACCGCGAAGACCATCGCGCCGAGCGTGATGCGCTGCGTCACGGCCGCGGCGCCCGCGAGGACGGCGAACGGGTCCCAGGCCGTCAGGGCGTCGCCGCCCCAGTCGCCCATGCTCATGCCGTCCCAGCTGAAGAAGCCGTCCCAGCCGTGCTCCTCGCACTCGCGGGCGAGCGCGACGTTCTGCCGCGGGGTGCCGAAGCTGCCGACGAAACCGAACCTCATGTGCGTCTCCTTCGTCGTCCTGGGGTGTGAGCCGACGCTACGTGCGGCGTCCGACACGGCCGTGGACACGGGGAACGTAGGGTGTGCGGGTGCCTGACGAGATCGAGAAGCCCCTGGTCGAGATGTGGACCGACGGTGCGTGCAAGGGCAACCCCGGCATCGGCGGCTGGGGCGCGCTGCTGAAGTCAGGAGAGCACACCAAGGAGCTCTACGGCGGCGAGACCGTCACCACCAACAACCGCATGGAGCTCACCGCCGTCGTGGAGGCGCTGCGCGCACTCAAGCGGCCCAGCACCGTGGTGATCCACGTCGACTCCTCGTACGTGATGAACGGCATGAGGACCTGGATCGCCGGCTGGAAGCGCAACGGCTGGACCACCGCGGCCAAGAAGCCCGTGAAGAACGTGGACCTCTGGCAGGCCCTCGATGCCGAGGTCACGAAGCACGACGTGCGCTGGGTGTGGGTCAAGGGGCACGCCGGCGACCCGGGGAACGAGCGCGCCGACGAGCTCGCGAACCTGGGCGTGGACTCCGTCCGCTAGGTGCGACGGACGTCACGCCGCAGGGGGTGGCGCGCGCTAATAGGCTGGGCCCATGGCTTCCCACTACGACGTCGTCCTCCTCGGGGCTGGCCCCGGCGGCTATGTCGCCGCGATCCGCGCGGCCCAGCTCGGCAAGTCCGTCGCCATCATCGAGGAGAAGTACTGGGGTGGTGTCTGCCTCAACGTGGGCTGCATCCCCTCCAAGGCGCTGCTGCGCAACGCGGAGCTCGCCCACATCTTCAACCACCAGGCCGACTTCTTCGGCATGTCGGGTGACGTGACGTTCGACTTCGGCAAGGCGTTCGACCGGTCCCGCGTCGTCGCGGACGGCCGGGTCAAGGGCGTCCACTTCCTCATGAAGAAGAACAAGATCGCCGAGTACGACGGCCGCGGCACGTTCCGCGACGCGAACACGATCGAGGTGGCGCTCAACAAGGGCGGCACCGAGACGGTGACGTTCGACAACGCGATCATCGCCACCGGCTCGCAGGTCAAGCTGCTCCCGGGCGTCGAGCTGTCCGAGAACGTCGTGACCTACGAGAAGCAGATCATGACGCGCGAGCTGCCCGAGTCGATCGCCATCGTCGGCGCCGGCGCCATCGGCATGGAGTTCGCCTACGTCCTCAAGAACTACGGCGTGGACGTCACGATCATCGAGTTCCTCGACCGTGCGCTGCCGAACGAGGACGCGGACGTCTCCAAGGAGATCGCCAAGCAGTACAAGAAGCTCGGCATCAAGCTCCTCACCTCCACCGCCGTCCAGACCATCAAGGACAACGGCTCGTCGGTCACCGTCTCCTACAAGGGCGTCAAGGACGACAAGCCCGGCGAGATCGTCGTCGACAAGGTCCTCTCCGCCGTCGGCTTCGCGCCGAACGTCGAGGGCTTCGGCCTCGAGAGCACCGGCGTCCAGCTCACGGAGCGGGGCGCCATCGCCATCGACGACCACATGCGCACCAACGTGCCGCACATCTACGCCATCGGTGACGTCACCGCCAAGCTCATGCTGGCGCACGTCGCGGAGGCGCAGGGCGTCGTCGCCGCCGAGACCATCGGCGGGGCCGAGACCCAGACCCTCGGCGACTACCGCATGATGCCGCGTGCCACGTTCTGCTCCCCGCAGGTCGCGTCGTTCGGCCTCACCGAGCAGCAGGCCAAGGACGAGGGCTACGACGTCAAGGTCGCCTCCTTCCCGTTCATGGCCAACGGCAAGGCCCACGGCCTCGGCGACCCCACCGGCTTCGTCAAGATCGTCGCCGACGCCAAGTACAACGAGCTCCTCGGCGCCCACATGATCGGGCCCGACGTCTCCGAGCTGCTGCCCGAGCTCACCCTCGCGCAGAAGTGGGACCTCACCGCCGACGAGGTGGCGCGGAACGTGCACACGCACCCGACGCTGTCCGAGGCGATCCAGGAGTCCATCCACGGCATCGTGGGGCACATGATCAACTTCTGACCGACAGGTCAGACCGGATCTCACGTCAGAGGCCCGGGGCCGCGGAGCGCCCCGGACCCCGG
>NZ_JBHTVC010000060.1:0-2564 GCF_042793275.1 Isoptericola sp. NPDC056578 | reverse complement strand
TCTTCTGTTATCACGTCATTCACCTTCGCGGTGATGGTCTGCGTGCGGGGCGGCCCGCCCGTGCCCGGCACCGGGGCCTCGTGCTGTCCGGGGTCGTGCTGCCCGTCGTCCGTCCTCAGGAGGTGACGCGGACCTGCAACTCCCTCTGACCGTTCACGACGCGGGTCATGACGTCGGAGGTCCGGGTCCGCTCGTACGCGGTCCTGCCGCTGCCGATGACGAGGCTCAGCTCCAGCTCGTCGTTGCGCAGGTTGCCCTGCAGCAGCTTCTGGACCGAGTCGAACGACGTCGGGCCGAAGAACTCGTCCTGGAACGAGTTGCCGCCGACGACGGTGACCACACCGCTCTTGCCCTTGAGGCTCTTCGGGATCGTGAAGTCCTGGCGGAAGACCGATCGCGTGGCGCCGTCGGTGCCCAGCAGCTGGGTCCGCAGCACGAGGGTGTGGCCGGCACGGACCTTCGCGGTCTTGCCGGTCACGTCGATCCAGCGGCCGCCCGTGCGCTGCTGGATCTTCACCACGCGGAACCGCTCCCGGAAGTTGCTGACCCTGACCTCGTTGGTCACCCCGGTGAGCTTGACGTTCGAGACGGACGAGAGCGTGCCCACCACGGTCGGGAGGTCGAGGGCGCCCGCGGTGCCGACGTCCTCGGCCGACTGGTACCGGTCGGCGTACCGCAGCCGGAACGGGGTCCCGCTGCGGGTGCCGGTGATCGTCCAGGCCTGCGTCTCGGACCCGCCGGCGATCCCGTCCACCACGCGGTCGTGGTTGGCCATTCCGGCGAGGAGGGTGACGTCCGCGAGGGCGGCCGGGTCCAGCACCTGGGTGGTGCCGGTGCGCGTCTTGCTCCCGTGGGCCACCGTCGACCGGACCGGCGTGGCGGTGGGCGAGGCGCCGAAGGTGCCGGCGATCCCGGCGAGACGGTCGTCGGTGACGGTGCCGCCGAGGTCGCCGAGGTTCGCCACCTTGAACGGCACGCCGAGCGGGTCCTCCTGAACGTAGACCGCGTCGGCGGCCGCCAGCCCGAGGCGGGTCTTGCCCGTGAAGTTCAGCGGGTGCCCGAACGCGACCACCCGGTTGCCGCACACCGAGGTCGCGGTGCCGATGCCGGCGAAGGTGATGTCGCCGTGCGACAGCACCGCGGCCACGTTGCCGCCCGCGACCACGGTGTCGATGCCGGCGGCGGCGGTGCCGCTGGACCGGCCGATGCGGTAGGAGTCCGCCGTCACCAGCTCGCTGCCGCCCGCGGCCTTGACCGCCGTGCGGGCGCGCGCGAGGTCGATCCCGCCGACGCCCATCGGCATCGGCAGCTGCCGCAGGCCCTGGGCGGCCTCGGACCGCGTCACGTCGGTCTCGGCCGCGATCCGCGTCGCCAGGCGGGAGGTCACCGCCACCTCGGGCGCGGCCTTCGCGGCGCCGAGGTAGCCCTGCATGTCCTCGAACGGCGTGATGCCCGCGACGGGAGAGCTCCCGAAGGCGAGGCCGTACGCGACCGCGCCGATCAGGCGCCCGTCCTCCGCGTACACCGGGGACCCCGACATCCCCTGCCAGATGCCGCCCGCCGCGTCGATCGCCGGGGAGTGGAGCTCGGCGACGATCATGTCCAGGTCGGGGGCGATGCCGTCCGACAGCACGCCGAGCACCTCGCCCGTGAACGCCTGCGGCGTGGTCCCCTTGCTCACGGACAGCCCGTTGACCGGCGCCCCGCTCACCACCTCGGCGACCGGGAACGGCACGGCGCAGTCGGGGGTGGGCGCCGCCGTCGCCGTCGGGCCGACCGCCACCAGGCCGGCCAGCACCAGCGCGCCGGCGGCGCCGGACGCCGTCAGCCCGGCCGCACGACGACCGCCCCCGGATCCGGGGAGCCGTCGCCGGCCGCGAGCCGCAGGGCGTTCTTCGATGGGGGGAGTGGGCGGCGTCGCCCGGCCGTCCCCTGCGGCAATCTTCGACATTCCGACAGCATCGTCCACCGCAGGTCCCGACGTTCCGATGAGCACGGGTGAAATCGCGGCGCTCGCGCCCTCCACGGAGCATGCAAGAGCGCCTCGCGTCGCGACATGATGTCGACGAGGGACCGCATCAGGAGGGCCAGCAGTGCCGACGACCAGTGACACGACGCCGCCGCCGGAGCGCGCGCCTCGCCTCCGCCTGCCGCTCTGGGCCGCAGCCGCAGCCCTCGGCATCGTCGCGCTCACCGTCGTCGCCGCCGTCGTGCGGCCTGGCATGACCGACCCGCCGCCACAGGTGTGCCCGGCGATCGGCTACTCCAGCGTGCTCGAGGTGACCCTCGAGGGAGACACGTCCTACGTGGCGGTGCTCCAGGTGCGCGACGGGGACCAGTGGCAGCCGCCCTATCCGCCGGACGCCGAGGTGCCCGCGATCCCGACGTCGCACGACGGGGACACGTGGACCTTCACCCTCTTCTCCTCGCCACGCTCGATCATGCTCCGCGCGCTGGACGACGACGGGGACGCGCTCGCGCGGACGGAGGTCGACGTCGGCTGGGAGCGCGTGGGCGGGACCCCCGAGTGCGGGGGCCCGGCGGAGGCCGAGACCGCCTGGGTG
>NZ_JBHTVC010000059.1:0-30517 GCF_042793275.1 Isoptericola sp. NPDC056578 | reverse complement strand
TCCCTGGACGGCCGGCCCGTTCGCGAACGGTCTATCGCTTACGCGCCTTGACGGTGGTCTCGGCAGTTCTCTCGCGCTTCTGCGCGCGCTTCTCCTTGAGGGTGAGCGCCGGCTGCTTCTTCGAGTTCTTGGTCACGGGAGTTCACCTCCACTCGCCTCCAGGTGGGTCGATGAACCGGCCACCATAGCAACGTCCCGCCGGGGCCGGGCGAGGCCGGTCGGCGGGACGTCGGGGTGTCGTGAGTGATGCCGTGCGCGGGGTCAGGCGGCCGTGCCGAAGTCCTTCCGGCGGCGTTCGCCGTGGGCCGTCTCGCCGTCGGGCACGATCGCGTCGGGCGGCACGACGACGCCGGACGGCACGCGGCTGTCGGTGCCGAGGCGGGAGCCGGAACCGACCCGGGCGTCGTCGCCGACGACGCCGCGGACGCCGACGTGCACGTTCTCGTCCACGCGGGCTCCGCGCCCGACGACGGCGTCGACGTCGACCCAGCTGAACCGGCCGACCTTGGCGTGCGCGCCCACACGGGCGCCGGCCTCGACGTACGCGCCGGGCCTGATGGTGGCGTCGGGGTGGACGCTCGCGTGCGGCGAGACGAAGCCTTCGCCGTTGTCGTGCCGGAGGTACCGGGTGAACTTCCCCGGCTCGTGCTCGACCTCGACCTTTCGGGGGATGCGTCGCAAGAGTGCTCCTCATGGTGCGGGTGAATCTTGTGACATAACGCGCAAGCGGCGCCTGGTGTTCCCGGACGCGGCCCCGGCGGTCGGACGGCTGCGCGTTCCCGTGTGCAGTACGGTCGGGTCCTCAGCGGGAACGCCACCGGGTGGCGCGTCGACGAAAAGGAGCGCTGGCGTGCGCAGACATCGTGCGAGGCTGGCGGACGTGGCCGAGGCCGCGGGCGTGTCGATGTCGACCGCGTCGAAGGCCATCAACGGGCGCGGCAGGATCTCCGCGGCCACCCGTCGGCGCATCCTGGACAGCGCGCGCGAGCTCGGCTTCGTCGCCAGCAGCGGCCCCGGGCGGCAGCCGGTCACGTCCGTCGGGGTGCTCGCCGCCGACCTCGAGTCCCGGTTCTCGCTGCCCATCCTCGACGGGCTGGAGGACGGGCTGAGCTCGTACTCCTCGTTCGTGCACCTCTGCAACGCCCGCGGCGACCGGCTGCGCGAGCGGCACCAGCTCAACGCGCTGCTCGACCGCCGGGTCGACGGGCTGATCGTGGTGGGCGGGCGCACCGAGGAGCGCGACCCGGTCGGCGAGGACCTCCCCGTCCCGGTCGTCTACGTGCACAGCCGGTCGCGGGACCCCCGGGACGCCTCGCTGGTCGTGGACGACGCCCAGGGCGGCCGCCTCCAGGTCGAGCACCTCGCGGGGCTCGGGCGGACCCGCATCGCGCACGTCAGCGGCCGGCCGCAGTACCGGGTGGCCGCGGACCGCAGGACCGGCGTCGCCGAGGCGATGGAGGCCCAGGGGCTGCGGCTCGTCGCCGACCTGGCCGACGGCCCGCGCACCGCCCTCTGGGGACGGGCGGCGATGCTCCGCATCCTCGACGACGTCGGGGCCGGCGCCGTCGACGCGGTCGTGTGCGACTCCGACGCCATCGCGCTCGGCGTCATCGACCGGCTCCGCCGGGAGTCCGTGCGCGTCCCCGAGGACGTGGCGGTCGTGGGCTACGAGAACTTCGGCCCGCTGGTGTGGAACTCCGACCCGAGCACCACGAGCGTCGACATGAAGCTCGAGGAGATGGGGCGCGAGGCGGCGCGGCTCCTGCACGGCGCGCTCGCGGGCGGCGGCCTCGAGCCCGGCGTCGTCGCGATGCCGTGCGAGCTGGTGCCGCGCGGCTCGACGACGCCCGGCCTCTGACCCGCAGTCTCTCCCGACCCCCCGTCGTTCCTGTTGACGCGCACGGACGTCGGCGCTACGTTCAGGAAACCGCATTCCCATAATGTTGCGCACGTACAGAGAGGTACGGACGATGAGGGCACGACGGTCAGCAGCACGATCCGCGGTGGCGGCCGCCGCCGGAGTGGCGGCGGCCCTGGCCGTCGCGGTCCCCGCGGCGTCGGCGTCGGCGGGCTATGACGCCCTCCCGGCGTTCCCCGGGGCGGAAGGGTTCGGGTACGCCGCGACGGGGGGCCGCGGTGGCGAGGTGTACCACGTCACCAGCAAGGAGCTGACGGGGCCGGGGACCTTCCACGACGCGCTGACCACGGCGGGCGACATGCCGCGGACGATCGTCTTCGAGATCGCCGGGGACGTGACGATCCCGCAGATCGTCGCGCGCGACAAGCACGGGATCACGATCGCCGGCCAGACCGCGCCCGGCGACGGCGTGACCATCAGGGGGAACACGGTCCGGTTCGTCGAGAGCAGCGACATCGTCATCCGGAACATGCGGTTCCGGCTGGGCTCGGCGTCCACGGACGACGCGATGTACATCGAGGACTCGCAGGACGTCATCGTCGACCACTCGTCGTTCTCCTGGGCGGGGGACGAGGTCCTCTCGATCAAGAGCAAGGACTACGACGACCCGCGGTCGAAGAACATCACGGTGCAGTGGTCGATCATGTCGGAGGGCCGGCTGACGCACTCCATGGGCGGGCTCGTCGAGATGAACACCATCTCGATGCACCACAACCTCTACGCCCACAACAACGACCGGAACCCGAAGACCAAGGGCGTCATGGACTTCGTGAACAACGTCGTCTACAACTGGGGCGACTTCCCCTACGTGGCCGGCGGCGAGTCCGGCACCAAGGGGTACGGCAACGTGGTGGGCAACTACTTCGTCGCCGGCGTGAACTCCGCGAACCCCACCGCGGCGGTCGTGCGGGGCAACGAGAACTACCAGGTCTTCCTCGACGACAACCGCATCGACAGCAACCGCGACGGGGTGCTGAACGGCCGGGACACGGGCTCGGGGATGATCGAGGCCGCCCGCCCGGCCGTCCGGGTGCCCGAGCGCTTCGAGTACCCGCCGGTGCACACCCAGAGCCCGCGCCGGGCGCTCGACCTGACGCTCGACCACGCCGGGGCCTCGGTCGCGCGCGACGCGGTGGACGCGCGGGTCGTCGACGAGGTGCGGCACCAGACCGGCGCGATCATCGGGGACGAGTCGGACGTCGGCGGTTACCCCGAGCTCGACGAGGGCACCCCGGCGACGGACGCCGACCGGGACGGCATGGCCGACGACTGGGAGCTCGCGCGGGGGCTCGACCCGACCGACCCCGAGGACCGCAACGGCGACGACGACGGCGACCGGTACACGAACCTGGAGGAGTACCTCAACGAGCTCGCGGCCCCGGGTTTCCCGAAGGGCTACCCCCTGACGCCGGTGCCGTGGTCCGGCGACGCCTTCGAGCCGCCGGCGCCGGAGGCCCCGGAAGCCGCTCCCACGGCCCCCATGGAGGGCGACGCGATCCGCAGCGCCGTCGTCACGGACTCGAGCAGCAACGGCGCCGCCAACGCCGCGCTGTGGTCGATCGAGCAGGACCTTCGGGTGGGGGACTTCGTCGCCGGCGACCGGACGACCGGCAGCAAGGCGTACCGGTTCACGGCGGTGCCGCCCGAGATCCAGGGGCTCGAGTGGGTCCGGTCGGCCGTCGAGTCGCGCGCCGCCACGAACGACGACCTGCTCTCGTTCTACCTGCCCGTGGACGCGGACGTCTGGGTCGCGCACGACACCCGCGTCTCGCCGCGCCCGGCCTGGCTGACCGACGGGTACGAGGCCACGGACCTCACCGTCGCCGACGACCACGGCGGGTCGTGGAACCTCTTCAAGGCGCGCTTCCCCGCCGGGTCGCACGTCGTGACCGGGGCCAACGCGGGCGGCACGGTCCTCAACTACTTCGTCGCGGTGGACCCGGTGCCGGGCGGCGCCGAGCCGGTGGCGACCGCCCCGGGAGAGGTCCGCGCGGAGCCCTCGGGGCCCTCGGGCGACCCGGCGGTCGAGCTCTCCTGGACGGGTTCCGCGGGCGCGACCGGCTACCTGGTGGCCCGGACCTCGTCGTCCGAGCCCGGGACGCGGGTCGTCGGGACCAGCGCGGGCACCACGTTCCGCGACGCCGGCGTCGAGGCCGGCGTGCCGTACCGGTACCAGGTGACGGCGGTCGGGCCGGGCGGGGCCTCGGACGCGTCGGCCGAGGTGCGCGCGCTGGTGACCTCGGGGTCGACGACGGCGCCCGCGCCCGGCGACCTGGCCGTCGCCGCCGAGCGGAGCTACTCCGTCGACCTGGCGTGGTCCGACGTCGAGGGCGCCACCGCGTACGGCGTCTACCGCGCGCCCGCGGGCGGCGCCCTCGAGCTGCTCGACCACGTGGCCGGCCCCGGCTACACGGACGACACGGCGGAGCCGTCGACGTCGTACCGCTACGCGGTGACGACGGTCTCGCCGGGCGGCGAGTCCGAGCCGTCCGCCGACGTCGCGGCCACGACGTCGGGCCCGCTGGACCCGGTCGTGGCGCCGGGGCAGGTGCGGGCCACGGAGGTGTCGGCCGCGGCGTTCACGCTGGACTGGGCGCCCGTGCCGGGCGCGGAGACGTACCAGGTGTACCGCCGGGACGGCGGGGGCGCGTTCGCCCGGGTCGGCACCACCACCGCGCCGGGGTACACCGACGACACGATCAGCGCCTCCGTGGCCTCCTACGACTACGCCGTCACGGCGGTCAACGAGCTGGGCGAGTCGGGGCGGAGCGAGAGCCTCACCGTCCCGCTGCCCGTGCCCGCGCCGCCCACCGACCTGCGCGTGGGGCTCCAGGGGTCCACGTCCACGGGCCTGGTCTGGACGTCGGGCGGGGGCGCGACGGAGTACCGCGTCCTGCGGTCCGCGGCCGGCGGCGAGCCGCAGGAGGTCGGCGTCGCGAAGGTGCACACGACGTACGACCGGGGCCTCGAGCCCGGCACGGCGTACACCTACCGGGTGGTCGCCGTGAACGCGGCCGGCACGTCGGAGCCCTCGGCGCCGCTGCTCGCCCGCACCCTGCCGGGGTCGTCGTGAGGTGACCGGCGCCGCGGCGACCGGCGTCAGACCGTGGCGGGGAACCCCTCCAGCTGGACGTCCCAGCCGGAGGGGAACCCCGCCCCGCCGTCGAGGTGGGTGCGCGCCATGAGCGCGACGGCGGCGAGCAGGCCGCCGTTGCCCGGCAGGTACAGCGGCAGGGACCCCGTCTGGTGGTTGTGCCCGTTCGGCAGCACGACGTTCTTGCCCGCCGCGTCCATGAGCGCGTCGACCGCCCACCCGGGCTCGCCGAGGCGCGTCGCGGTCATCGCCATCATGGGGTAGTCCCAGCCCCAGGTGGACGTCCAGTCCCAGTCGCGCAGCACGTCCAGGTACGTGGCGCGCATGACGTCGGGGTCGACGAGCCCGACGTCCGGGACGATGCCCAGCGCCCCGAGCATCGAGGGGTGGTCGGTCCGGATCGTGTACGGCTCGACGTCGACGCCGGTGTAGACGCCGTCGCGCACGTGCGGCGCCACCATGCCCTCGGCGACCTCGGCCCACCGCTCCTGGACCGGCAGGCCCAGCCGCTCGCGCCACGCGTTGGCGGTGCGCAGCGCCCAGCGCCAGTACGCGAGCTCGAACGGCGGGTTGGACAGGCGGGCGCGCTCGCCCGCGTAGCTCTCCTGCGCGGGCACGAGCGGGGGCCCCAGCGTGAACCCGTCGGGGCCCTCCTGGGCGAAGTCGGCCATGAACTCCGCCGACGCGAAGACGACCTCGGCCTGCTCGCGCAGGAACGCGTCGTCGCCGGTGACCCGGTGGACGAGCTCGGAGAGGTAGACGACGTGGGGCTGCTGCCACACGAGGTGCACGCCGATCGAGCTGGGCGTCTCGCGGAGCACGGAGCCGAGCTGCTTGGGCCAGCGGGCCCCGGCGTAGCCCTGCGCGTGCGCGGTGTCCCGGGCCAGCGGCAGCGCGCGCCGGTACCACCCGAGGCTCGGCCGCAGGAGCTCCGGGCGCCCCCACATCGGGAAGTGCGCGGCGTGCCACCAGTGCATCTCGAGGTGGAACTTGCCGCGCCACGAGCTGCACACCAGCCCCGTCTCCTGCGGCGGGAGGGAGCCCGCGCAGTTCACGGCCGTGACGTACTGCGACAGCACCACGCGCCGTTCGAGCTCGAGGGCGCGCGGGTCGTCGGTCCCCGCGAGCCGCAGGGCCGCGCCGGACTCCCAGAAGCCCTGCCAGTGCGCGGCCGCCGCGCGGTGCACCTCCTGGGCGTCGCCCGCGGTCGTGGCGGTGTCCGCGTGCCCGGCCCGGGAGGGCAGCAGCACCATGTCGCCCTGCCCGTCGGTGGTGAGCTCGACGACGACGTCCACGTCGTCGGCGGTGGGGCGCAGCACCACGCGGTGCGGCGCGACGTGCGCGAGGTCCGCGCCGGTGGCGGCGACGTGCACGCGGTACGTCGAGCCGTCGAGCACCCGTTCCACGAGCCACCCGCCGGGCACGGTCGTCACGCTCGTGGAGTGGGCGTCGGGGGAGTCCCAGTCGGCGGCGTTGTGCCAGTCCGACGAGCCGTACGGGAAGTCGACCGCGATCGCGAGCCCCGCCGCGAGGGCGGAGCGGACCGTGACACCGATCCGGTCCCGGGTGGGGTGGACGGCGGTCCGCACCCGCACGGGCACGTCCCGGTGGGAGAACGCGCTGTCCACCGTCCCCGACCAGAGGTCGAGCACCTGGCGGGTGTCCGTGAGGTCCGCCGGGCGCAGCGCGACGAGGCGCTCGCCGCCGCCGCCCTCGTCGTCCTCGTCATCGGTGACCGCGACGAAGCCGATGCGGCCGAGGTCCAGGCGGTGCGGGTTGGCCCGGAACCACCGGTTGGCGTCGTACCCCGCGGTGCCGCGCCGGCTCTCCTCGAGGTACGGCACGAGCCGGCCGTCGACCTCGTACCGCCGGGTGGTCTCCTCCAGCGCGTACTCCCGCTCGCCCGCGATCGAGTGCCAGGCCCACTGGGTCTGGGTGCCGAGGAGCGTGCCGGGGGCGTCCCGGTCGGGCTCGTGCCCCCGCTTGTGCACGGGGTACTCGCCGGGCATCGACTGGAGGCCGGTGAGGTCCACGGTGAAGCCGAGCTCGCCGTTCCCGACGGTCACCGGGCTGCGCGGGTCCAGGGTGGTCTGCTCGACGTCGTGCCGGCGCACGAGCGCGCGCCGGTCGATGGGCTGGGAGTGCACGGTGGGGCCCCTTCAGGCGGGTCGGGCGGCGAGCGGTGCGGGCGCGAGGTCGCGCTCCAGGGCGTCGGCGGCGAGCCGCGCGACGCGGTCGTCGTCGAGGACGCCGTCGGCGACGAGCACGCGGACGCGCCGGCGCAGCGGATCGTCGACCGGTGCGGTGGTGCGGCGGTCCCACGCGAGCGCGAGGCCGACACCGGGGTAGCCGGCGGAGCGGACGAACCACGGGTCCGCGTCGTCGTCGTGCGCGGCGACGACGAGCGTCGCGGTCCCCGAGGCGAACGTGGCGGTCCAGGCCAGCCACGGGGACGTGGTGCCGTGCACGGCCTGCTCGCCGTCGGCGTCCGCGGTCCGCACGTGGACGTCGGTGCAGGGCGCGACGCGCCAGAAGAAGCCGCCGTAGCCGCCGCCGGCCCGGCCGTTGCTGCCCGGGCCACCCAGGGAGACCGGCGCGCCGGTGGCGCTGCGGAGCTCGGTGCGCAGGTCCAGCCACCAGCCGTCGGGGGAGGGCGTCGCGTCCCACCGGCGGTGCTCCGTCAGGAGGGGGGCGCCCGCCGGGTCGCACCAGGTGAGCACCTGCTCGGCGGCGGAGCCGGCGCGGGAGTGCCGGTCGACGCGCACGTGCCCGTGGTCGGCCCGCCAGACGTACTCGCGGTCCTCGGCCGTGAACGTGCGGCCGCCCCAGAGGTTGGTGCCGTCCACGTCCTGGATCGCCAGGCCGGCGCCGAGGTGCCAGGCGTGGTCGGCGGGCAGGTGGTCGGTCACGACGACGCCGTCGAGCGTGGAGACCGGGTGCAGGTAGGGCCGCGGGGAGAGCACGGCCGCCACGTCGGCGCCGTCGCGGAGCTCGGCGACCGGCACGCCGCCGACGTCGAGCACGTCGAGCGCGGGCCGCCTCCGCGCCCACGGCACGCCCAGCTCGGCGAGCGTCGCCTGCGCGACGACCGCCCGCGCGAGGAGTGCGTCGACGTCGCGCACGACGGGCCGGCGGTCGCGCCCCTCGCCGGTCCACGTCACGGCGTCCGGGGGGATCTGCCGGGGCGGGTCGGCCACGCGCACGGCCTCCAGCACGCGCATGAACGCGCCGGAGTCGGCCAGCGGGCTGAGGAGCTCCGCGCCGGTCGCGCGGTGGGCCAGGAGGTCGTCGAGCAGGTGCGCGCGGCCCGCGGTGAGGGTGCGTCGTCCGCCGACGCCGTCCACGGTGAGCTCGTCGGTGGTGTAGCTCAGCTCGATCGTGCCGCGGGTGCCGCGCACGCGGATCACCGGGGCGGTCTGCTCCTGCGCGCACAGCGTCAGGCCGAGCGTCACGGCGACACCGCTCGTCGTGCGCACGCGCACGACGGAGGTGTCGTCGGCATCGATCGCGTGCGCGTGGTAGAGGTCGGCGTCGACGTCGAGCACGTCGTCCGCGCGCCGGGCCCCGGCCAGGCGCAGCGCCGTCACGACGGCGTGCGCGAGCGGGTTGGTCGCCACGCCGTCCACCACGTCGACGCCGTCGAGGACCCGCTTGCCCGCCCACGGGGACCGGTCGTAGTAGCCGACGGTGCGCGACCAGGTGCCGACGGCGCCCACGGCCAGCACGTCGCCGATCTCGCCGGCGCGGAGGCAGGCGTCGATGATCCCCAGGGCCTCGGACCCCAGGCTCTGGAACCCGACCTGCACCACCCGGCCGGCGTCGCGCGCGGCCCGCTCGAGCTCGACGTACTGCGCCCACGAGGCGACGGGGGGCTTCTCCACGTAGACGTCCGCCCCGGCCGCGACCGCCCGCAGCGCGAGGGGCGCATGGGTGTGCGGCGGCGTCGAGATCACCACCACGTCGGGCTCGACGCCGGCGTCCAGCAGGTCGTCGAGCGAGTCGAACCAGGGCACGCCTCCGGCGTCGCCCTCGGGCGAACGAGGGTCCGCGACACCGAGCAGCCGGGCCTGCCCCGAGCGCTCGGCGCTCCGCAGGTGCTCCAGGTGGCGGGTCGCGTAGCCGTGGCCGCCGACGAGGGCGACGCCGGGGGCGGTCACTTCAGCGAGCCTTCGACCTCGGCGATGAACTGCTCGGCGGCGTCGTCCGGCGTCGTCCGCTCGAAGAGCACGTCCTGCATCAGCCGGGTGAAGATGTCCCCGGTGCTGCTGGCGCCCTCGGGGGCGGGCATCCGCGCCCCGGCGTCGGACGCGGCGATCTCGTCGATGAGGTCGACCTCCTTCTGCTGCACGGTGCTGAGGCTCTCGCGCAGGTGGTCGCGCACCTCCGCGTTCGCCGGGACCCCGCGGTCCGTGCCGACCGCGTCGACCACGCGCGGGTCGTTGATGAGGTAGTCGAGCAGCATCGCCGCGGCCTCCGGGTGCGCCGTCTTCGAGGTGATGGCGTACTCCATCGTGGAGCCCACGCGGTTGCCGACCGCCTCGGCCTCGCCGGGCAGGTTCGCCTCGACGACGGAGTCGCCGAGCGCGTCGGCCTTGAAGTTGCTCCACGCGAAGGCGACGCCCTGCTTGCCGGTGCCGAACAGCGACTGCTCGGGCACGGCCGTCGAGTCCTCCACGAAGATGCTGGCCTCGGGGGTGGCGCCGTTCTTCTGGGCGTCCAGCCAGAGCTGGAACCAGGCGGACACCGTCTCGGGGCTCACGCCCACGGTGCCGTCCTCGGCGAAGATCGCCTCGCCGTGCTGGTGCGCCCAGGCGTCGAGCAGCGAGGAGTTGGCGAACGGCACGGTGCCGTAGGTGCCCTTCGGGCTCTTGTCGGACAGCTGCTGGGTGACCGCGGCGAAGTCGTCCCAGGTCCACGTCGACGTGTCCGGGAGCTCGACGCCGGCCGCCTCGAAGACGGCCGGGTTGAGGAAGGCCGCCAGCGCGTTGACGCCGGACGGGACGGTGTACTGCGTGCCCTCGATCTCGCCGATCTTGAGCGTGTCGGCCGGCACCTTGGAGGTGTCGAGGTAGTCGGAGACGGTGCCGAGGTCCAGCAGCGCGCCGCGGCCGGCGTACTCGCTGGGGTAGGAGCCGCCCATCGTGATCAGGTCGGGGGCGTCGCCGCCCGCGACCTGCGTCGCGAGCATGTCCCAGTAGCTGCCGAAGTCGCTGCTCTGGGTCTCGACGGTGATGTTCGGGTGATCCTCCTCGAACCCCTGGATCGCCTCCTTCGTGATCTGGTTGCGCTCCTCCCCGCCCCACCATGCGAAGGTGATCGTCACCTCCTCGTCGGGGTCGTAGGGAGCGGCGTCGGTGCCGGGCTGGTCGACGGCGCAGCCTGCGGCGGCCGTCAGCACGACGAGGCCGGCGGTGGCCGTCGCGACGGTCGTCCTGAAGTTGGGTCTCTGCATGGGTCGTACCTCCCTGTACGAGCAGCCCGTCCCCGGAAGGCTCGCGACGGTCGGCGTCGGCGAGCGGGAAGGCGCTTCCCAGACTACGAAGAGTTCGATACTGTGGTCAACGGTTACCCCAAAAGTTGCGCGCTGTCGCGCAGCGCTCCGTGGTCGAGGAGGTCCACGCGATGAATCGTTCCACAGCGCCGACGGGCTCGTCCGGATGAGCGCGATCACCGAGCTCTCGAAGCTGAAGCGAGGCGGTCGCCCGCTGGACCCGCGCGAGCGGAAGGCTGCGCGACGGGACAACAAGGCGGCGCTCGTCTTCCTGCTCCCGTGGCTCCTCGGGCTGGTGGTCATCACGGCGGGCCCGATGATCGCGTCGTTCTACCTGTCGTTCACGGACTACAACCTGCTCGAGGACCCGAACTGGGTCGGCCTGGAGAACTACCTCCGGATGCTGACCGACGACCGCCTCCACCAGTCGCTGCGGGTGACGCTCACCTACGTCGTCGTGGGCGTGCCGCTCCAGCTCGCGGTGGCGCTCTTCATCGCGGTGGCGCTCAACCGGGGGATGCGCGGGCTGTCGTTCTACCGCTCGGTCTTCTACCTGCCGTCGCTCCTGGGCGGCTCGGTGGCCATCGCCATCCTGTGGCGCCAGATCTTCGGCACCACCGGCCTGGTCAACCAGGTGCTCGGGCTCTTCGGCATCGAGGGGATGGGCTGGATCTCCAGCCCCGACACGGCGCTCGGCACGATCATCCTGCTGCACGTGTGGACGTTCGGGTCGCCGATGATCATCTTCCTCGCCGGGCTGCGGCAGATCCCGACGATGTACTACGAGGCGGCCGCCGTCGACGGGGCCACCAAGGCCAAGCAGTTCTGGCGCATCACCATGCCGATGCTCACCCCGATCATCTTCTTCAACATCGTGCTGCAGACGATCGGGGCGTTCCAGTCCTTCACCCAGGCGTTCATCATCTCGGGCGGCATCGGCGGACCGTCCGACTCGACGCTCTTCTACACGATGTACCTCTACAACACGGGGTTCAAGGACTTCGAGATGGGTTACGCGTCCGCGATGGCGTGGCTGCTCGTCCTCATCGTCGGGGCCCTCACGGCCGTCAACTTCATCGCCTCGAAGTATTGGGTCTACTACGATGACTGACACCATCCAGAGGGACGTCGCGGCGGCCCCGGCCGCCCAGGAGCCCGCGCCGGTCGCCGCGCGGCGGCGGCACTCCCGCCCCGTGCGGAGCGTCCTCAAGCACCTCGTGCTGATCGTCACGGGCGCCGTGATGATCTACCCGCTCCTGTGGATGGTCGTCTCGTCCCTGCGTCCGGACGACCTCATCTTCAGCCAGCCCGGCCTGTGGCTGAGCGACGTCGACCTGTCGCACTACCCGGACGGGTGGAACGCGCTCACCCACCCCTTCGGCCGCTACATGCTCAACTCGGCGGTCGTGGTGCTGGGGTCCGTGCTCGGCACGCTCGTCTCGTGCTCGATGGCGGCCTACGCGTTCGCGCGGATGCGGTTCTCGGGCAGGACGATCCTGTTCGCGATCATGCTCATCACGATCATGCTGCCGGGCCACGTCACGCTGGTGCCGCAGTACGTGCTGTTCTCCCAGCTCGGCATGGTGAACACCTTCTGGCCGCTGGTCGGCCCGAACATGCTCGCGACCGACTCGTTCTTCATCTTCCTCATGGTCCAGTTCATCCGCGGGCTGCCCAAGGAGCTGGACGAGGCGGCCCGGATCGACGGCGCCGGTCACGCGCGGATCTTCCTGCGCATCATCCTGCCGCTGATGACGCCGGCCCTCGCGACGACGGCGATCTTCACGTTCATCGGCACCTGGAACCAGTTCTTCAGCGCCCTCATCTACCTCACCGACACCGACATGATGACCGTGCCGGTGGCCCTACGGCTGTTCGTCGACTCGCAGGGGGAGAGCAACTGGGGATCGATGTTCGCGATGTCGATCGTGTCGCTGCTGCCCGTGTTCTTCGTGTTCCTCTTCGGCCAGCGCTTCCTGGTGCGCGGCATCGCCACGACCGGGATCAAGTGACGGGCGGCGCCGGGCGACCTCGGGCGTCGCGGCGTCAGCGGCGGGAGGACCGCGCGGCCGCGACCAGCTCGCGCGCGTGCACGTCGGGCAGGTAGCACCTGACGAGGGCGAGCCCTACCAGAGGGAGGGTCGCGGGCTCGGTCACCACGAGGTAGAGCGGCGCGTCCCGCGGCTGGAACTTCATCTTGAAGCGGTGCAGCGACTCGAAGCCGTACAGGGGCTCGAGCCGCTCCGCGAGGCGGTCGAGGACGGCGTCGAGACCCCCGGGAGAGGGGTGCTCGCCGCGGGCGAGCGGGCTGCCGGACAGCGAGGCCTCCAGGGCGCCCTCGTCCCGGAACGTCGTGAGGGCGGACGCGATGAGCAGCTCCATCGTGTAGCGGAACGAGTCCGGCCCGCGCCGCATGACGTCGAGGGTCCACCCGACGACCTGCCCGTCCGGGGCGTGCACGGGGAGCCAGCTCGTCACCCCGTGCACCCGCCCGTCGCCGTCCACCGCGAGGCCCACGCGCACCTCCGGGTCGAGGGCCTCGCGGACCCCGCCCAGCGTGAAGGCCATCTCCGGCAGGTCGCTGTCGCCGAGCCACGCCTCGGAGATCGCCCGCACCTGTGCGAGCGTCTCGGGCGGTTCGTCGACCAGCCGCACCAGCCGGTGCTCCATGCCCTGCTTCGCGGCCTGGTTGAGCGCCGTGCGCACGTCCTGCCACTTCTTGCCCCGGAACTCCAGCCCCGGCAGGTCGATCACGGCCTCCTGCGCCACCGGCACGAGGGTCCAGCCGCGCGCCCGCCCGATCGACGCGACCTCCTCGCTCGCGGAGAAGAAGCACGACCCGGAGCCCGCCGTCGACGCCGCCCCGACGAAGGCGTCCACCAGCTCCGCGCGGCCGTCCGGTCCGTCGCCGACCGGGTCCGTGAGGACGACGACGACGCCGGCGTGCGCCTGGTAGGCGACGTACCCGTCCTGGCCCTCGGGCGCCCATCGTTCGAGGCCGTCCCAGGTCGTCATCCAGGCCAGCCGCTGCCCCGCCCCGAGCCGGCGGAGCGTCGCGCGCGCGTCGTCCTGGTCCAGCCGGGCCCCGGTCGACGGCCTCGCGTGGCGGCGAGCGCGGAACGACGACCGCCGGACGACCAGCAGGGCCAGCGCACCGAGGTCGAGCAGGAGCATGAGGAGCACGAGCGGCAGCTCGTCCGGCAGCACGAGGGACGCGGCCAGCGCGAAGAGCGCCTCGCCGACCACCCCGAGCAGCGTGAGCACCACGGCCAGCCACCACCAGGAGCGCCTGCCCCGCAGGAGGCCGACGGCGAGGACCAGGTCGACCGCGACGGCGAGGACACCCGTCGGCCAGCTGCCGCTGCCGACCTCGCCCAGCGGCCCCTCGCGGGGACCGGCGGCGAAGCTCGTGAGCACCACGAGCAGGGCCGAGATCGCGAAGTACCCCGCGGCCGTCGCCCGGTCGCGCTGCAGACGCCCGGCGCGCGTGCGGCGTCCCAGCCTCGCGCCCAGCACGGGACGGGCGACGACGAGGCCGGCGATCCACCCGACGACGTGCTCGACGTCCGCGATGCCGCCCCAGATCACGAGCGCGGCCAGGACGTAGATCGCGATCAGGGCGCTCGCCCGGAACCGCCACGGTGGCGCCAGGCTCAGCGCCGTCACGGTCACCGCCCCGACGACCCCCGCGCTGAAGCCGACGTCGAGCACCCGGGCCAGGTGCTCCGCCCAGTCCCAGCCCGTCCGGGCCAGGAGGGCGAGGCCGCCGGCGGTCCCGACGACGCCGACGAGCTGGCAGGTCACCGCCGTGACCACCGCGCGCCGGGTCCCGAGCCGGAGCTCCGTCCAGCCGACGAGCAGGAGGAAGACCCCGGCGACGGACACGTACTCCCACGGCTCGAGGGCGAAGAGCGAGCCCGTGGCGGGCGTCCACCACCGTCCGTCGGCGAACGCCGGGGCGCCGAACGCGACGTCGTCGAACCACGGGTGGTCCTCGAACGGGGACCACAGCGCGCCGGTGACGACGCCGAGCACGAGCATCAGCGCGACGACCCCGAGCGTGAACGGGACACGCCTCGCCGTGCGGAGCAGCCGCAGCGTCGGAGAGGCGGTCGAGGGGGTCGCTGCCTCGTCGGTGGCGCCGGTCACGCGTGACTCCTCACCTCGGTTGAGGGAATCATTCCGCGGGCGGCGCCCGGGCGCGCGCCGTCCGGTCGCGGCGGTGGTGGCCCGGAGCGGGGGCGATCGGGGATCATCGGCGGGATGAGCGGCGAGCGGGCAGGACGAGGCCGGCGTCGGCGTGCGCTGGCGGTGGTCGCCGGGTCCGTCGTCGTGCTGCTGGGCGTGCTGGCGCTGCTGGTGTGGAACGGGGTGCTCTGGCCCAACCGCCTGGCCGCCGACCGGTACGCCGTGCGCGGCGTCGACGTGTCCGCCTACCAGGGCACGATCGACTGGCCCGTGCTGGCGGCGCAGGACCTGGACTTCGCGTTCGTCAAGGCCACGGAGGGCTCCGCCCACGTGGACGAGCGGTTCGCGGCCAACTGGGAGGGCGCCCGGTCCACCGACCTGCTGGTCGGCGCCTACCACTTCCTCAGCTTCGAGAGCCCCGGGGCGGACCAGGCGGCACACCTGATCGACGTGGTGCCCGCCGAGAGCGGCACCCTGCCGCCCGTCGTCGACGTCGAGCACTACGGCGAGTTCGCCGCCGACCCACCGACCGTCGACGAGCTGCGGGGCATCCTCGACCCGATGCTCGACGCGCTCGAGGAGCACTACGGCGTGCCGCCGATCCTCTACACGACCCAGCAGATCCGGGCGGACTACCTGGGCGACGACTACGACCGGTACCCGCTGTGGATCCGGTCGGTCGCCTCCACCCCTGACCTGCCGCGCCGCGACTGGGAGTTCTGGCAGTACTCCGACCGCGACACGCTCCCCGGCTACGTCGGCGAGGAGGATCACATCGACATGAACGTGTTCGACGGCACGATCGGCGACCTGAGCGCGCTGACCCAGCCATAGCCGCATACCGTCGGCGGCGTGATCGATCGATGGACATGGCCGGCCGTGGTGGGCGTCGGCTTCGGGGTGCTGGTCTTCCTCGGGGTGCTGATCCCCGTGCTGCTGGTGCAGCAGCGGCGGTACGGGCGGCTCGACGCGCGGCGGGTGCTCGGCGCCGCGGCGCTCGCGGTGTACGTCGTGACGCTGCTCGCGTACACGCTGCTGCCCCTGCCCTCGGGGGACCTGACCGCGTGGTGCGCCGCGCACGGGGTGTCCGGCGCGGAGCTGGTGCCGCTGCACTCGCTGGACGACATCCGCCGGGACACCGCCGGCCTCGGCACCCTCGCCACGCTGCGCAGCGCCGCCGTCCTCCAGGTGGCGTTCAACGTGCTGCTCTTCGTGCCCTGGGGCGTGCTGGCGCGGAGGTACCTCGGATGGGGCGTGGCCGCGTCCACCCTGAGCGCGCTCGTCGCGTCGGTCGCGATCGAGACCGTGCAGTACACGGGCATCCTCGGGCTCGTCCCGTGCTCCTACCGCGTGGCCGACGTCGACGACGTCCTCACCAACACCCTCGGCGGTCTCCTCGGCGCGCTCGTCGCGCCGGTGGTGCTGCGCTGGATGCCGCAGGCGCGCGAGCTCGCCGCCGCGCGCCTGGAGCCGCGGCCGGTGACGTTCTGGCGCCGCTTCCTGGGGATGGTCACCGACCTGCTCGCCGCGTTCGTGCTGGGGGCGGCGCTGCAGCTCGCCTTCCGGGTGGCCGTGCTGGCGTCGGGCCACGACGTCCCGTCGGCGACGACCTGGCCGGACGTGCTGCTGGGCACGGTGGTGCCGGCCGTCGTCGTGTTCCTCCTGCCGCCGTGGGTCCGCTCGGGCGCGTCGCTGGGGCAGCGGGCGGTGTGGCTGGAGCCGCGCTGGCCCGACGGCGCGGGCGTCCTACGGCGCGGCTCGCTCGCGCGCCGACTCGCCCGCGGGTACCTCCTGCTCGGTCTGTACGGGGTGCTGGGGATCGTGGAGGCGGTGCCGCCCGGCGACGCGTCGAACGCGTGGGCGGGGGCGCTGCAGAACGTGGTGGCGCTCGCGGCCCTGGTCGGCGTCGTCGCGACCGGCGACCGGCGCGGCCTCGCCTGCGCGCTGACGGGCGCGCGGATGGTCGACTCCCGCGCGCCCGCCGAGCCCGTCAGACGTGCGTCGTCACCGGCCGGTCGGTGAACGCCTGCTTCGGCACGACGACCAGGAGCGCCGCCGCGACCAGGGCCGTCCCGCCGCACACCACCCACACGGTGACGTAGCCGGCGAACGAGCCCGCGGTGCTCTCCGCGGCCCCGGCCGTGCCGGCCCCCGCGGCACCGAGCAGCGCGATCCCGAAGACGCACGACGCGACCGCCCCGCCGAGCGTCTTCACCGAGTTGGTAAGCCCCGTCGCGACGCCCGTCTGCTGGGGCGGGGCCGCCGCGGCGGCGGCCGACGGGAGCGCCGCCACGAGGGCGCCGGACCCGATGCCGACGACCACCATGTTCACCACGACCTGCAGGTACGTGGCGTGGAGCGGCACGAACAGCAGGAACCCGATCCCCACGCACGTGGCGGCCCCGACCAGCGTGATGCGCGGCGTCACGAGGCGTGCCACGCGGGGGAAGGTGAGCGCGCCGACGATCATCGCGACCAGGTAGACGCCGATGAGCAACGACGTCTGGAAGCCCGTGGTGCCGAGGCCGTAGCCGTGCAGCGCCGGGTCGGTGCGGGCGAACGTCGACAGCGGCGCCTGGGCGCCGAGCACGGACACCCCGAACAGCCCCGCCGTGAGGAACACCGGGCCGAGCGCGGGGGAGCGGAACATCCGCACGTCGACGAGGGGGTCGGGGTGGCGCAGCTCCCAGCGGGCGAACGGCCACAGGAGCAGGAGCCCGAGGGCCACCATCGCCCATGCGAGCGTGGACCCGACGCCGTTCAGCCGGAGCATGCTCAGCCCGCCGGTGAAGGCGAGCAGCGCGAGGGACAGCAGCACGAGGCCGCGCAGGTCGAGGCGCCCGCCCGCGGGCTGGGGGGTCTCGGCGACGCCGAACCAGACGACGACGAAGCACGCCGCCACGAGGACGCCGGGGACGAGCAGCACCACCTGGAGCGGGAGCGCGTCGACGAGCGCACCCCCGGCGAGGGCGCCCGTGATGGCGCCGACCTCGAGCGCGGCGACCAGGATCCCGGCGGCCTGCGCCGTGAGCGCCGCGCTGTTCGGGAGCCCGCGCGAGCGGCTCCACACCAGGGCGATCTCGAGCGGCAGCCACGCCGAGTAGAAGCCCTGGACCGCCCAGGCGGCGAGGAACAGCCCGAACGAGGGCATGAACGGCAGCGCGAGCGTCGCGACGGCCGTGACCCCCGATGACACGAGGAGCATGCGCCGGTGGCCGACCATGTCGCCGAGCTTGGCCAGCACGGGGACGACGAGAGCGGACACCATGAGCTGCGTGCCCTCGAGCCAGTTCACGTCGGCGTCGTGCACGCCGAGGTGGCGGGCGATGTCGGTGAGCATGGGCGTGTAGTAGCCCTGGATGACGCCGCTGGTGAGCTCGACGAAGGCGAGGAAGCCGACGACGGCCGCCATCGTCCCGCCGGCCGCGCTCACGGCCCGGGGCGCACGGCGCAGGCTGGTCACGGCAGACGCTCCAGCAGGGTGCGGTGGAACAGCTCGCCGCGCGCGAGCTCGCCGACCTCGACCCGCTCGTCGACGCCGTGGATGGACTTGCGCTGCGCGGTGGACATCGCGAGCGGGGCGAAGCGGTAGACGGCCGGCGAGAACTCGTGGAAGTACCGGGAGTCCGTCGCGGCCATGACGACGTACGGCACGGTGAGCGCGTCCGGGTGGGAGACGCCGACGGCTTCGGCCAGCAGGGCGAACCGGTCGTCGTCGGTGGGCGACTCGGGCGACGGCTCGCTGGACTCGATGACCTCGATCTCGACGAGGGGGTCGCGGATGCGCCGTCGCAGGCGTTCGACGGTCGAGGCGACGGTCTCGCCGAGGGCGATGCGCAGGTTGACGGTGGCCGACGCCTGCGACGGCAGGACGTTCGCCGCGGTGCCGCCCGCGAGCATCGTGGGTGCGACGGTGGTGCGCACGAGCGCCGCCGTCTCGCCGCCACGGGCGACGAAGGCCTGGGCCGTCGCCGCGGGGACGCCGGCCATGGTGGTCAGGGCGGCCCTGGCGGGCCCCTCGGCGCGGCCGGCGAAGATGCGCAGCATCTGCGAGATGGCACGCGGGGTGCGGGCGGGGAACGTGCGGGGGCCGATCCGGTCCACGGCGCGCGCGACCCGGCGCACCGCCGTGGTGGTCGGCGGCATGGACGCGTGGCCGCCGTCGCCGCGGGCCTTGAGCCGCACGTTCATGACGCCCTTCTCGCCGACGCCGACCATGGCGGCCCTGCCGGGCACGAACGGGAGAGGGGAGTCGACGACGGCGCCGCCCTCGTCCACCACCATCCAGGGCACGACGCCGCGCTCGCGGAACGTGGCGGCGATCGCGGCGGCGGCGGCGCCGTGCGACTCCTCGTTCCCGCCGAACGAGAGGTAGACGTCGCGGGCCGGGGTGAAGCCGGCGGCCAGCAGGTTCTCGACGGCCTCGAGCACGACGACCAGCGGTCCCTTGTCGTCGAGGGCCCCGCGGCCGTAGACCCAGCCGTCCTCCACCCGGCCCTCGAAGGGCGGGTAGGTCCAGGCGTCGGACTCGTCGACGGGGACGACGTCGAAGTGCGCCATGAGGACCAGGGGGCCGTCGGGGGCCTCGGTCCGGCCCCGCCACCGGTACACGAGCCCGAGGTCGCCGTGGCGCTCGAGCTCGAGCCGCTCGTGCACGAGCGGGTACAGCTCGGGGAGCAGGGCGACGAGCTCCTGGAAGGGGCCGAGACCACGGGTCTCGAGCTCGGCGGACACCGTGGGCAGCTGGATCAGGCGCGACAGGCGCTCGTCAGCACCCGGGCGGGGAGTGACCGGGGTCACGACGGGCTGATTCATGGGCACACCGTAGAGCCTCCGTGTCACGGGCAGGGACCAGGTCTGCGACGCGGTCTCACCCTCCTTCGACACCGGTGCTCATCTGTGCCGCGATGCCTGCTCGTTTGCTACGTTGGTGGCTCTCGCACCCGACGGAGCAAGGACCCACCATGACCGCACTCAGCGCAGAGACCGTGTCGTCGCTGGCGGGCGGCGACCTGCCGCTCGCCGTGCCCTCCTACGACCGCACCCGGCTGCGCGCCGGCATCGTGCACCTGGGCGTCGGCGGGTTCCACCGGGCGCACCAGGCGATGTACCTGGACCGGCTGATGAACGCCGGCGAGGCGCTCGACTGGGCGATCTGCGGCGTCGGCGTGCTGCCGCACGACGCCCGCATGCGCGACGCGCTCACCGCGCAGGACGGGCTGTACACGCTGGTGCTCAAGCACCCCGACGGCACGCTCGAGGGCCGCGTGATCGGCTCGATCGTGGAGTTCCTGCTGGCCCCGGACGACCCGGAGGCGGTGCTGGAGAGGATGGCGTCGCCGGAGATCCGGATCGTGTCGCTGACCGTCACGGAGGGCGGCTACAACGTCAACCCGGTCACGGGGGAGTTCGACGCCGAGGACCCGGCCGTGCGTGCCGACCTGGAGCCCGGCGCCGTGCCCGCCACGACGTTCGGCCTGGTCACGGAGGCGCTGCGCCGCCGTCGCGACCGGGGCGTGCCTCCGTTCACCGTGCAGAGCTGCGACAACATCCAGGGCAACGGCGACGTCGCGCACCGGATGTTCACCGCGTTCGCCCGGCTCAAGGACCCGGAGCTCGCGGCGTGGATCGAGGAGCACGTCCCGTTCCCCAACTCGATGGTCGACCGCATCACGCCCGTCACCACGGACGACGACCGCTCTATGGTGGCCGAGCGGTTCGGGGTCGACGACGCGTGGCCGGTCGTGGCGGAGCCGTTCACGCAGTGGGTGGTCGAGGACCGGTTCGCCGACGGGCGCCCGCCGTACGAGAAGGTGGGCGCGCAGCTCGTCGACGACGTCGAGCCGTACGAGCTGATGAAGCTGCGCCTGCTCAACGCCAGCCACCAGGCCCTGTGCTACCTCGGCTACCTCGCCGGGTACCGGTACGCCCACGAGGTCTGCGCGGACGAGACGTTCGTGCGCTTCCTGCGCGACTACATGGCCCGCGAGGGCGCCCCGACGCTGCTGCCCGTGCCGGGGGTGGACCTCGAGGAGTACCAGGCCACGCTGATCGAGCGGTTCGCCAACCCGCACGTGCGCGACACCCTCGCGCGGCTGTGCGCCGAGTCGTCGGACCGCATCCCCAAGTGGCTGGTCCCCGTGATCCGGGCGAACCTCGCCGCCGGCGGCGAGGTGCACCGCTCGGCCGCCGTCGTCGCGGCCTGGGCGCGGTACGACGAGGCCGTGGACGAGCAGGGCGAGCCCATCGCGATCGTCGACCGCCTCGCGGACCGCCTGAAGGCCGCGGCGGCGCGGAACCGGGAGGACCCGCTGGTGTTCGTCCGCGACGAGGAGCTGTTCGGCGACCTGGCGTCCGAGCCGCGGTTCGTCGAGGCCTACACCGCCGCGCTGGACTCGCTGCACACGCTCGGCGCCCGGGCGACGGTGGAGTCGCTGGTCGCCGGATAAGCCGTCACGCGTCGTCGCGGGCCGCGGCCTCCCGGATCTTGCGGGCCTCGGCGACGGCGTCGCGCCGCTTGCCGGCCTTCTTGTCGCTGGCCTTGGTGTCGCGCGGCGGGAGCTGGATGTTCTCCTCCGCGGCGATGCCGCCCTGCAGCTGCCGGCTGCGCTCGAGCTCGGCGTCCAGCTCCGCGCCGAACAGCAGCGCCAGGTTGGTGATCCACAGCCACAGCAGGAACACGATGACGGTGCCGAGCGTGCCGTACGTGGAGCCGTAGCTGCCGAACTCCGCCACGTAGAAGCCGAACGCCGCGGAGGCGATGACCCACACCACGATCGCGAGCAGGGCCCCGATGCTGATCCAGCGGAACTTGGGCTGTTTCACGTTGGGCGTCAGGTGGTACAGCAGCGCGACGACGACCACCACGAGGAACAGCGCGACGGGCCACTTGGCGATGCTCCACACGGTCAGGGCGACGTCGCCCAGGCCGATCGCCTCGCCGACCGCCCGTGCCACCGGCCCGGACAGCACGAGGCTCGCGACGACGACGGCCGCGAGCACGACCACCACCAGGGTGACGAGCAGCATCGTCGGGCGCAGCTTCCAGACCGGGCGCCCCTCCTCGACCTCGTACACCCGGTTCATGGCCCGGCCGAACGCGTTGACGTACCCCGACGCGGACCACAGGGCGATGACGAGGCCGACGACCAGGGCCAGGCCCGCACCCGTGGACCCGACGGCATTGGTGACCAAGGGCTCGACGATGGTCAGCGTCTCCTCGGGGAGGAAGCCCTCCACCGTCGACATGATCGAGTCGATCGCCGCCTCGGCGTCGCCGACGAAGCCGAGCAGCGACACGAGCGCCAGCAGGGCGGGCGCGGACGCCATCACCGCGTAGTAGGTCAGGCCGGCCGCGAGGTCGGTGCAGTCGTCGTCGGAGAACTCCCGCACGGTGCTCTTGAAGGCCAGCTTCCACGACGGCTTCTTGAGGTCCGGCGGAGACTCGGGCTTGCGCGGGTCGTCGGGAGCCGGCTCGGTGCGGGGCTCGTGCGTGTCGGTCACGGGACCTCCTCGGGCGCGGCGGCGGGTTCCGCCAGGGTCACCACCAGGCTCGATGCGTCCGCGGATGCCCGCAATCGGGCGTCACGTGGTCGCGGCGTCCAGCAGCTCCTCGAGCGCGCCCGCGGCGGCGTCGTCGCACACGACGGTCGTGGCGATGCCGCCCGCGACGGCGGCGCGCAGGCCAGGCGCGGCCTCGCGCCCGTAGCCGGCGGTGACGACCTCGGGGGTGCGTACCAGCTGGTCGAAGGTCACGCCCACGACGCGGGCGTCGAGCGGCGTGACGACGCGGCGGCCCTCGGCGTCGAAGAGCCGTCCGGAGCACTCGGCGACGGTGCCCGCGGCGGTGGCGGCGCGCCGCTCGTCGCCCGTGACCCGGGGGAACACGGTGGACCCGGTGGCCGTCCACGCGCCGATCGCGACGACGGCGAGGTCGAGGTCGTCGGCGCGGTCGAGGGCGGCGGCGATCTCCGGCTGCCGCCGCATGCCGGCGGCGGTGCCGGGGTCGGCCACGAGCAAGGGTGACCAGACCGGCCAGGTGCGCACGCCCGGCATCCGGCGGAAGCCCTGGATCATGTCGAGCGAGTCGCCCGACCCGTCCACCGGCAGGGCGCCGACCAGCTGGACGACGTCGCACGCGGGCAGAGGGGCGAGGTGGCGCACCGCGATCTCGATGGTGCGCGACCAGGAGACGCCGAGGGTGGCGCCCTCGCGCACGTGCGCGGAGACGACGCCGGCGAGCGCGCGGGCGACCGACTCCCGCGTCGCGGCGGGGGTGCCGGCCGCGCCGGCGATCACGACCTCGCGTGCGCCGAGCCGCTCCGCCAGGCGTCGGGCGCGGCCGGTGTCCAGGTGGGCGGGCGGGGAGATCTCGATCCGCACGACGCCGCTCTCGCGCGCCTCGGCGAGCAGCCGGGCCACCTGGAAGCGGGAGATCCCGCGGGCGGAGGCGATGTCCACCTTGGAACGGTTGTCGAGGTAGTAGTCGCGGCTCACCTCGACGAGGAGGCGGGCGTGCTCGGCGTCGGTCACGGGATCATCCTCCTCGCTGGTCGGGCCGCCGCGCCACTCTGAGCGCTCGGGCCTTGCTCGCCTGAGCATCACCCACTACTGTCCAGACAGATGAGCGCAGCGCCGCATCTCATCTGTGCGCGTCGGCGCTCGTCGAGGGACCACCGATCGAACCGACGACGTGAGGACAGCGATGTTCCGACCACGAACCCGGAGGCTCGCCGCCGCGGGCGGTGCCGCCGTCCTCGGGCTCTCCCTGGCCGCGTGCGCGGGGGCGGGAGCCGTCGGCGGGGGAGACGGCGAGCAGATCGTCGTCGCGATCGTCTCCAACCCGCAGATGCAGGACGCGATCTCCCTCCAGGACGAGTTCCGCAAGGAGCACCCCGGGATCGACGTGCGCTTCGTGTCCCTGCCGGAGAACGAGGCCCGCGCCAAGATCACCGCGTCCGTCGCCACCGGCGGCGGGGAGTTCGACGTCGTGATGATCTCCAACTACGAGACGCCGATGTGGGCCGAGAACGGCTGGATCGAGAACCTGCAGCCGTACGCCGACGCCACCGAGGGGTACGACCCGGACGACTTCGTGCCCAGCGTGCGGGAGGCGCTGTCGGTGGACGGCGACCTCTACTCGGTGCCGTTCTACGGCGAGTCCTCGTTCCTCGCCTACCGCAAGGACCTCTTCCAGCAGGCCGGCCTCACCATGCCGGACCGCCCCACCTGGGACGACGTCCGCGAGCTGGCCGCCGAGCTGAACGACCCGTCGCAGGACTTCGCGGGCATCTGCCTGCGCGGCCTGGCCGGGTGGGGCGAGGTCATGGCCCCCATGACGACCGTGCTGAACACCTACGGCGGGCAGTGGTTCGACGAGGGCTGGAACGCCCGCCTCGACTCGCCCGAGGTGCGTAAGGCCGTCGAGACGTACGTCGACACCGTGCAGCAGTACGGGCAGCCGGGCGCCGCGACCTCCGGCTTCGGCGACTGCCTCACCCGGTTCGCGCAGGGCCAGGCGGCCATGTGGTACGACGCGACCTCGATGGTCTCCTCGGTCGAGGACCCGGCGTCGTCGACCGTGGCCGGCAAGACCGGCTACGTGCCCGCGCCGGTGAGCGAGACCGACGCGGCGGGCTGGCTGTACTCCTGGTCGCTCGCCATCCCGTCCACCAGCGAGCACAAGGACGCCGCCTGGGACTTCGTCTCCTGGATGACCGACAAGGACTACATCGAGCTCGTCGGCGAGCGGCTCTCCTGGGAGCGGGTGCCGCCCGGCAGCCGGCTGTCCACCTACGAGCTGCCGCAGTACGCGGAGGTCTCGGAGGCGTACGCCGACGCGACCCTCACGGCGATGAGCGAGGCGACGCAGGAGAAGACGATGGTGGCGCCCGTGCCGTACCCGGGCATCCAGTTCGTCGGCATCCCCGAGTTCCAGGACCTCGGCACCCGCGTGGGGCAGCAGATGTCGGCCGCGATCGCGGGCCAGAAGTCCGTGGACGCCGCGCTCGAGCAGTCGCAGCAGTACGCCGAGACCGTCGCCGAGACGTACCGCAAGGAGAACGAGCGATGACCGCCGTCACCACGCAGGCCGGGAACCTGCGGCGCGCGCAGGCCCAGCGCGCCGCCCGCGCCGACAAGCACCGGTACCCGCGCGCCGAGCGGTGGCGCCGTCGCGGGCCGCTGCTGCCCGCGCTGATCTTCACGATCGTCGTCACGCAGATCCCGTTCCTGGTGACGATCTGGTACTCGCTGCACTCGCGGAACCTCCTGCGCCCCGACTCCGACCTCTTCGTCGGGCTGGCCAACTACGTCGACATCGCGCGCGACTCGGTGTTCCGCCAGACGGCGCTCAACTCGGTGATCATCACGCTGGGCTGCGTGCTCGTCGCGATGGTGCTGGGCATCGTGCTCGCCATCCTGCTCGACCGGCCGTTCCGCGGCCGCGGCGTGGCCCGCACGCTGCTCATCACGCCGTTCCTCATCATGCCGGTGGCCAGCTCGGTGCTGTGGTCGATGGCGATGCTCAACCCCACGTACGGGCTCTTCAACTGGACGCTCGGGCTGGTCGGCATCGACCCGGTCGACTGGACCTCGACGTACCCGATCGTCGCGATCCTCATGGCCCTCGTGTGGCAGTGGACGCCGTTCATGATGCTGCTCGTGCTCGCCGGGCTCCAGGCGCAGCCGAAGGACGTGCTCGAGGCCGCCGCGATGGACGGCGCCGGCTGGTGGCGCACGTTCGGGTCGATCACGCTGCCGCAGCTGCGCCGGTACATCGAGCTGGGCGTGCTGCTCGGGATCATCTACGTGGTCAACACGTTCGACCAGATCTACCTCATGACCGCCGGCGGCCCCGGGACGGCGAGCGCGAACCTGCCGTTCTACATCTACCAGCGCGCCTTCCTCGGCTTCGACGTCGGGCAGGCCGCCGCGATGGGCGTCGTCGTCGTCATCGCCACGATCATCGTCGCCTCCGCCGCGCTGCGGCTCATCTTCCGCAGCTTCGACGTCAAGGAGTGAGCATGACCGCCACCACCACGGCCCCGCGCACGACGGCGGCCCCGCCCGTCCGCCGCGAGGCCCGCCGCGGCCGCGTCACGGGCGGCCTGCTCACCACGCTGACCTGGATCCTCGCCCTCGGGTTCTTCTTCCCCGTGGCGTGGATGGCGATGACCGCCTTCAAGCAGGAGAACCAGGCGTCGTCCGACCCGCCCACGTGGTTCTTCAGCCCGACGCTCGACCAGTTCCGGGCCGTGATCGGGGAGTCCGGGACGTACGTGGCGAACTCGGCGATCGCCACCGGCGTCTCGACCGTGCTCGTGCTGCTGCTCGGCATCCCCGCCGCGTACGCACTGTCGATCCGGCCGGTGGAGAAGGTCAGCGACGTGCTGTTCTTCTTCATCTCCACCAAGATGCTGCCCGTCGTGGCCGTCATCGTGCCGATCTACGTCATCGCCGGGCAGCTCAAGGTGCTCGACAACATCTGGACGCTCGTCGTCCTGTACACGGCGATGAACCTGCCGATCGCGGTGTGGATGATGCGGTCGTTCTTCCAGGAGATCCCGGCCGAGGTGCTGGAGGCCGCGGCGGTCGACGGCGCGGGGCTGATGAAGACGCTGCGCTCCGTGCTCATCCCGATGGTCGCGCCCGGCATCGCCGCGACGGCGCTCATCTGCGTGATCTTCGCGTGGAACGAGTTCTTCTTCGCCCTCAACCTCACGGCGTCGCGCGCCGCCACCGTGCCGATCTTCATCGTGTCGACGATGACGAGCGAGGGCCTGTTCCTCGCACGGCTCTGCGCGGCGGCGCTGCTCGCGTCGCTGCCGGTGATCCTCGCCGGGTGGATCGCGCAGAAACAGCTGGTGCGCGGGCTGTCGATGGGCGCCATCAAGTAGGGGCGGCACCGCTGCTGCGAGCAACGGAGGCCTGCCGGAGGGTGGGGAGCGCCGGCCCGTCACGGGCGCGACCGTGCTCCCGACCCTGCGGAGGAGACCCTCATGACCGCGAACCGCCCCTCGAACGATGCGGACCTGCCCGTCCCCGGCGGCGTCGTGCCGGGCGCCCCGACGCCCCGCACCGCGGCCCCGGACCGACGCGGCCCGACCGGCTGCCCGTTTCACCCGGGCGGCGAGCCCGACGACGGCCCCGACCCTCGCGCGCAGGCGGGGGACCGGCTGACGACGGCGCAGGGCCTGCGCGTCGACGACACCGACCACTCGCTCACGGCGGGTCCGCGCGGTCCGCTGCTCATGGAGGACCACCACTTCCGCGAGAAGATCACGCACTTCGACCACGAGCGGATCCCGGAGCGGGTGGTGCACGCCCGGGGAGCCGGCGCGCACGGGACCTTCCGCGCCTACGGCAACGCGGCGAGCGTCACCCGGGCGGCGTTCCTCGCGGAGGCGGACCGGGAGACCGACGTCTTCGTCCGCTTCTCGACCGTGCTCGGGTCCCGTGGGTCGGCCGACACCGTCCGCGACGTGCGCGGCTTCGCGACGAAGTTCTACACCGCGGAGGGCGTCTTCGACCTGGTGGGCAACAACTTCCCCGTGTTCTTCATCCAGGACGCCGTGAAGTTCCCTGACATCATCCATGCCGGCAAGCCGCACCCGGACCGTGAGATCCCGCAGGCCCAGAGTGCGCACGACACCTTCTGGGACTTCATCTCGTCGCACACCGAGTCGACCCACATGGCGATGTGGGCGATGTCCGACCGGGCGATCCCGCGCAGCTACCGCACGATGGAGGGCTTCGGCGTCCACACCTTCCGCCTCCAGGCCGCCGACGGCTCGACGTCGCTGGTGAAGTTCCACTGGAAGCCCCTGCTGGGCGTGCACTCGCTGGTGTGGGAGGAGGCCCAGATCGCCCAGGGCGCCGACCCGGACTTCCACCGCCGCGACCTGGCGGACGCGATCGACGCCGGGGCGTTCCCGCAGTGGGAGCTGGGGCTCCAGGTCATGCCCGACACCCCCGACGAGACGTTCGAGAGGATCGACCTCCTGGACCCCACGAAGATCGTGCCGGAGGAGCTGTGCCCCGTGCAGCGCGTCGGCGTCATGACGCTGCACGCCAACCCCACGAACTACTTCGCCGAGACCGAGCAGGTGGCGTTCCACGTGGACCACCTGGTGCCGGGCATCCACGTCACCAACGACCCGCTGATGCAGGGGCGTCTCTTCTCCTACCTGGACACCCAGCTGACCCGGCTCGGCGGGCCCAACTTCGCGCAGCTGCCGATCAACCGACCGCACGCCCCGGTGAACGACATGCTCCGCGACGGCATGCACCAGACGGCCGTGCACTCCGGCGTCGTCGCCTACAAGCCGAACGCGATGGACGACGACCGGCCCGTGGCGTCGCCCGAGGACGGCTTCGTCACCGTCCCCACGCCCGTCGAGGGCGTGAAGGTCCGGGAGAACCCGGTGTCGTTCGCCGACCACTTCACCCAGGCGCGGCTGTTCTGGCTGTCGCTCACGCCCGTCGAGCAGGCGCACGAGGTCGAGGCGTACACGTTCGAGCTCGGCAAGTGCGCCTCCGACGAGATCCGCGAGCGCATGCTGGTCAGCCTCGCCCGGGTCGACGGCGACCTGGCCTCCCGCGTGGCGGCGGGCCTCGGGCTCGAGGCGCCGGCGGCCGAGCTGCCCGAGGGTGTCGAGCCGTCACCCGCCCTGTCGCAGGTGCCGAGCGAGCCCGGCCGCGTCGACGGCAGAGTGGTCGGCGTGGTCGTGGCCGACGGCGGCGACCTCGGGGTGGTGGGCGCGCTGCGGTCGGCTCTCGGCGCGGAGGGTGTCGTCGTCCGGGTGGTCGCCGCGCACGGCGGTGAGGTGGTCTCGGGGGCGGAGCGGGAGACCGTGGAGCGGACCCTGCTGACGACACGGTCCATCGAGTACGACGCGGTGGTGGTGGCCGACGGCACGGCGGGTACGCCCGCGGGGACCCACCCGCGGGCCGTCGTCCTGCTGCAGGAGGCGTTCCGCCACGGCAAGGCGATCGCGGCGCTCGGGACCGGCCGCGAGGTGCTGGTGGCCGCGGGGGTGCCGGAGGGCGCGCCAGGGGTCACGCTCGCCGACGCCGGGGCGGAGGTGGCGCCCACGCTGCGCGAGGCGCTCGGGCTGCACCGGGCCTGGGACCGGCTCGCGTCTCTCGCGTGAGCCCGGTCAGCGCGCCGCCGAGCCCTCGGTGTCGCGCGGGGGGCTCGTGTGGAGCAGGTCGCGCGCCTGCTCGGCCGCACGGGTGATGCTGTCGGCGACGAAGTCGATGAAGCGCGCCATGTTCTCCAGGCGCGCGCCCGCGGCCGAGTCGCGGCCCAGGACGTCGACCCCCTGCCGGGCGGTGGCGGCTAGCGCGGCGTTGGCGCGCGCGGCGGCGATCATCGACTGGTACCAGGCGTCGCCGTCGGCGGCGTAGCGCTCGCGGCGGCCGTCCTCGCGCTCGCGGCGGATCAGCCCCAGGCTCTCCAGGAGCGCGACCGCCTTGGACACCGACGCCGGGCTCACCCGGAGCCTCTCGACCAGCTCCGCCGCCGTGAGGCTGCCCGAGTCCGCCACGTACAGCCGCGTGAGCACCGCCGCGGCCATGCGGGGGAGGCCCGACTGCATGAGCAGCGTCGTGAAGGTCTCCTCGTACTCCCGCAGGGCCGCGTCGTCGGGCGTGGCCCCCGTGCCGGACGGCGCGCGCGGCGTGGCGGGACGACGACGGTGCGCGCGCTGCTGGGTGGCGCGCTGCGCGAGGTCGGCGCGGTAGCCGCCCGGGCCGCCGTTGCGCATCACCTCGCGCGTGACGGTCGACGTCGGGCGGTCGAGGCGGCGGGCGATCTCGGCGTACGCGAGGTCGTCGGCGAGCCCCAGGGCGATCTGCTGGCGCTCCTGGGCGGTGAGCCGGCCTCCCGGCATGGCGTCCTCCTGGGTCGGACCTCGGTCGGTCGCGCCCACGTTACGTTCACTTCCGACCGGGTGCAACGAGCCCACAGCGCGCGATTGCGTTGATGTTCCTCTCTGATGCAACGATATGTGCATCGTGAACTGCGCAAACGTATCTCCGATGCAACATTGCTCTTGCCGCACATGCGAACGCAACGTAGCGTTTCTCATGTCAGAAACCACCGCACCGACCACCGCAGGAGCTGAGCACGATGCAGAACTTCACCACCCCCGCCCCCGTCTCCGCCGTCGTCGACGTCCCGGCCGGGCGCCTCACCTTCGTCGCCGCCGACCGGTCCGACACCACGGTCGAGGTGCGGCCCGCCGACGCCTCGAAGCGCCGCGACGTCGAGGCCGCCGAGCAGACCACCGTCGAGTACGCCGACGGCGTCCTGCGCGTCACGGCCCCCGACGGGCACCGGGCCTTCGGGCCCTCCGGCTCCGTCGAGGTCACGGTCCAGCTGCCCGCCGGGTCCGCGGTCGAGGTCACGGCCGCGAGCGCCCCGCTGCGCGGCGTCGGGCGCCTCGGCGCCGTCGTCGTCGAGACCGCGCACGGCGACATCAAGGTCGACGAGGCCGCGAGCGCCCGCCTCGCCACGCAGGCCGGCGACATCACCGTCGGTCGGCTGACCGGCCCCGGCTCGCTGAGCACCGCGAAGGGCGACCTCCGCGTGGAGGAGGCCGTGCAGGGCGCGCTCGACCTGCGCACCCAGGCCGGCGACGTGACCGTGGGCGTCGCGTCCGGCGTCACGGCGTCGCTCGACGCCGGCACGACGCTCGGCCGGATCAGCAACGCGATCACCAGCAGCGGCGGCGACGTCCAGGTGGAGATCCGCGCCACCACCACGCTGGGCGACGTGTCGGCGCACAGCCGCTGAGCCGCCTGCACCCGCAGATCCCGGACC